>DATIUN010000152.1:0-8621 GCA_035466795.1 Azonexus sp.
GGGCGATCGGTGGTGCTGAATCCGCTGGAAATTGTCTCGATTCCGCTGGATGCACTGGGTGAGCATGTCGGCTCGCTGGCGGCGCAAGGAGATATCGTGGTTGCTGCGCTGGACGAATTGTTTTCCCGCGCCTGGAATTGACAGGAATTGTCTTGAGCGACTTGTTTTCCCATACTGGCGTTGATGAGCAGGCCCCGCTCGCCGAGCAGCTGCGCCCGCAAACACCGGACGAGGTGATCGGCCAGCAGCATCTGCTCGGGCCGGGCAAGCCGCTGCGCCTCGCGTTCGAATCGGGGCAGCCGCATTCGATGATCCTGGGGGGGCCGCCGGGGGTGGGCAAGACGACGCTGGCGCGCATGATGGCGACGCAGTTCCAGTGCGAGTTCATCGCGCTGTCGGCGGTGTTTTCCGGGATCAAGGAGGTGCGCGAGGCGGTCGCGCAGGCCGAGATGTGGCGCGACCAGGGACGGCGCACCATCCTCTTCGTCGATGAAATCCACCGCTTCAACAAGGCGCAGCAGGACGGTTTCCTGCCTTTCGTCGAATCGGGCCTGCTGACCTTCATCGGCGCGACGACCGAGAATCCCTCGTTCGAAGTCAATTCCGCCTTGTTGTCGCGGGCTTCGGTCTATGTGCTGAAGTCGCTCGACGAGGCCGAATTGGGCCAACTGTTCGAGCGCGCCTGTGAAAGGGCGCTGGCCGATCTGAGTTTCGATGCGGGTGCCCGCGAGCGGCTGGTCGGCCTGGCGGACGGCGATGCACGCCGCCTGCTCAACCTGCTCGAACAGGTGCGCACGGCGGCGCATACGGGGGGCATTGTTGCGGTCGACGGTCAATTTATCGAAGAAACCGTGGCGCAGAATCTGCGCCGTTTCGACAAGGGCGGCGATGCCTTCTACGACCAGATTTCGGCGCTGCACAAGTCGGTGCGCGGCTCGCACCCGGACGCGGCGCTCTACTGGCTGACGCGCATGCTCGACGGCGGCGCCGACCCGCGTTACCTGGCGCGGCGCATCGTCCGCATGGCCTGGGAAGACATCGGCCTCGCTGATCCGCGCGCCATGACGATGGCCAACGACGCGGCCGCCACCTACGAGCGCCTCGGCTCGCCCGAGGGCGAACTGGCGCTCGGCCAGGCGGTGATCTACCTGGCCGTCGCCGCCAAGTCGAACGCCGGCTACAACGCCTACAATGCGGCGCGCGCCTTTGTCGGCAAGGACGGTTCGCGGCCGGTGCCCAACCACTTGCGCAACGCGCCGACCAGGCTGATGAAGGAACTCGGCCACGGCAAGGCCTATCGCTACGCCCATGACGAGCCGGAAGCCTACGCCGCCGGGGAAACCTATCTGCCGGACGGCATGGCCGAGCCCGGCTGGTACGAACCGACGCCGCGCGGGCTGGAAGGAAAGATCGGCGAGAAGCTGGCCCATCTGCGCGAACTGGATCGCAAGGCGAAGAAATAATGGACCTGGCGCAGACCATCGCCCTTTCCGCCGGCCTCGCCTGGGCCAGCGGCTTGCGGCTTTATCTGGTGGTCTTTTTGGCCGGGGCGCTGGCGCATTTCGGCTATCTGCACCTGCCGTCGACCGTGGCTGTGCTGCAGAACCCGCTGGTGATCGGCGTCGCCGGCATCATGGCCTTTGCCGAACTGATCGCCGACAAGATCCCGGCCTTCGATTCGGTGTGGGACAGCTTCCAGACCTTCATCCGCATTCCGGCGGGGGCGCTGCTGGCGGCCTTCGCGCTCGGCGAGGTCGATCCGGCGTGGATGGTGGCGGCCGGCCTGATCGGCGGCACGATCACCGCCGGTACGCATTTCGCCAAAGCCGGCAGCCGGCTGGCGATCAACACCTCGCCCGAGCCGTTCTCCAACTGGATCGCCTCGTTCGGCGAGGAGGGTATGGTGCTCGGCGGGCTGTGGGCGATGCTCGCCTCGCCGCTGGTGTTTCTCGGCTTGCTGGCGGTGTTTCTGGTGATTGCCGGCTTGGTGCTCTACAAGCTCTGGGGCCTGCTTGGGCGGCTGTTGCGTCGCGTATAATTTCGGGTTTTCGGCCGCGCTTTATTGGTAAATGCTGCGGTCGACCGTAAAAAAACAGGAAAAACCATGCTCGACATCCAACAACTCCGCTCCAATCTCGACGCCGTAGCCGAAGGCCTCGCCAAGCGCGGCAAGCCGATCGACTTCAGCGAATTCAAGGCGCTGGAGGCCGAGCGCAAGACGCTGCAGACGCGGACGCAGGAATTGCAGGCGCAGCGCAACAGTTTGTCCAAGCAGATCGGCATGTTGAAGGGGCAGGGGAAGGATGCCGCCGAGGTCATGGCGCAGGTCGGCGCGCTGGGTGATGAGCTGAAGGCTTCCGAAGCCCGCCTCGGCGAACTGCTGGAAAAATTCAACGCCATCCTCGCCGGGCTGCCAAATATTCCCGACGAATCGGTGCCGGTCGGCAGTGATGAAACTGCCAACGTCGAGATCAAGCGCTGGGGCACGCCGCGCACTTTCGATTTCCCGGTCAAGGACCACACCGATGTCGGCGAGGCGCTCGGCCAGCTCGATTTCGCCACCGCCGCCAAGATTTCCGGCTCGCGTTTCTCGTTGCTCAAGGGCGGCGTCGCCCGTCTGCACCGGGCGCTTGCGCAGTTCATGCTCGACACGCATACCGCCGAACACGGCTACACCGAAGTCTATGTGCCGTACCTGGTCAATGCCGCCAGCCTGCACGGCACCGGCCAGTTGCCCAAGTTCGAGGAAGACCTGTTCAAGGTGCTGCGCGGCGATCAGGATCCGCTCTACCTGATTCCCACCGCCGAAGTGCCGGTGACCAACATCGTGCGCGATGAAATTCTCGCCGCCGAGGCGCTACCGCTAAAGTTTGTCTGCCACACGCCGTGCTTCCGTTCGGAAGCCGGCTCCGGTGGCCGCGACGTGCGCGGCATGATCCGCCAGCATCAGTTCGACAAGGTCGAGTTGGTGCAAATCGTCCATCCCGAGCAGTCGACCGCGGCACACGAAGAACTGACCCGCCAGGCCGAAGTCATTCTCGAAAGGCTGGAGCTGCCGTATCGCCGCATGGCGCTCTGTTCCGGCGACATGGGCTTTTCCGCCGCCAAAACTTACGACCTCGAAGTCTGGCTGCCGGCGCAGAATACCTATCGCGAGATTTCGTCGTGCTCCAATTTCGGCGCTTTCCAGGCCCGGCGCATGCAGACGCGCTTCCGCAACGACAAGAACAAGAACGAGCTGTGCCACACGCTGAATGGTTCCGGGCTGGCAGTCGGCCGCACGCTGGTGGCCATCCTCGAGAATTTCCAGAATGCCGATGGCAGCGTGACCGTTCCGGCCGTGCTGCGGCCCTACATGGGCGGGCTGGCCAGGCTCAGCGCTTGAGTTTCAGGCCGGGAGCGCTGCTGCCCTGCATGCCGATCATGCCTTCCATGCGCTGCGAAACCGCTATGTAGGCAGGCTGGTTGCGGGCCAGGATGTCGTAGTAGGCGCGGATGTTCTCGACCAGCAGGACGGCCTCGCCGCCGCGCGCGCGACCTGATTTCACCTTTTCGTAGTATTTCGGTCGGGCAAGCAGCGGCAGTATCTGCTTCATTTCGTACCACGCCGTCGGGTCGGCGCCCTGCAGTTTGGCCAGCGCGCGCGCCGCGTTGAAATGACCGGGGCCGATGTTGTACGAGGCCAGCGCCAGCCAGGTGCGATCGGGTTCGGCGACGTCCTCCGGCTGCATTTCCTTGAGCAGGTTCAGGTAGCGCGCGCCGCCCATGATGCTCTCGCGCGCATCCAGACGGTTGCCGACGCCGAGGCGGTCCGCGGTGTCCTCGGTGAGCATCATGATGCCGCGCACGCCGGTCGGGCTGGTAGCTTGGGCATCCCAGTGCGACTCATGGTAGGCCACCGCGGCGATCAGTCGCCAGTCGATGCCGGAAGCCATCTGCGCCGCCTGGAAGTGTTTTTTCAGCTTGGGCAGAACGGTCTCGACGCGCCCCAGGAAAGTGACGATATCGGCTTGCTTGAGCCGCCGCACGTGTCCGAAATAGCGGTCCTCGATCTTGAGCAGGGTGCCGTCGCGCTGCGCCCGGTCGACGAAGGCGTTGATCCGCGCCAGCAACTCGGCGTTGGGGTGGGTGCCGAGCCACCAGACCACCGGATGGTTTTCGTTCAGTTCCAGCGTCGCCTGCAGCGTTGGAACCTGTTGCGCGGCGATCTGGATCAGCGTCGAGTCGATGGCGACCAGTTCGACCTTCCGTTTGCCGAGCGCTTCGAGCAGGCTGAAGAGGTCGCCGTCCTGGTACTCGACGACCTGCAGGTCGGGGATCTGCTTTTTGATCTCGAGCAGGGTCGCCAATTGCCGCGAGCCGGGCATCGCGTGTACCGTTCGCCCGCGCAAATCCTCCTTGTCGTCGAGCGGCAGCGAGGCTTCATGCTGGACCAGCACGTCGGCGGTCTGCAGGATCGGCGGCGTCGATTTCTGCAGGCTGTCGGCAGGCGCCGGCAGCCACGCCGCAGCCAGGTGAGCCTTGCCGGCATCGAGGGTAGCCGCGATCTCCTGCGGCGGAACGACCAGGTATTTGACGCCGACGCCGAGTTCCTGGGCAAAGGCTTCGATCAGATCGTGTTCCAGGCCGAGGATAGCGCCCTGGTCATCGGGGTAATAGGTCAAGGGGCCGCTGCTGATGGCGACGGTCAGATCAAGCTGGGCCGGCGTCGGGAACGGGAGCGGCCGTTTCAACGGCAACGAAATGCCCTCTTCGCCACAGGCGGCGAAGAGTATCGATAACAGTCCGATCAGCAGGTTCTTGACCCAGTACATGCCCAGTTTTGTGCTATTATCCTGCCCGCTGCGGAGAGGTGGCAGAGTGGTCGAATGTACCTGATTCGAAATCAGGCGTACTGCAAGGTACCGTGGGTTCGAATCCCACCCTCTCCGCCAGCAACCAAAAAATAAAGCGCCTTACGGGGCGCTTTTTTATTGTACATATCCTGCGGTCAGGCTCCTAGGGCGAGGCGACCTCGACATGTCCCCGGGCCATGTCGAGGTCCGGCTGGGAGCGCTCAGCGACGGCTTGCGCCATGCGCAGGGTGTGGCCGTAACCGGAATGGAATGCAACGGCAATTTTTGTAATGGTGAATTTCCTTGTTGGGGTTGGGTACAACGTGAAAATCAGGGGGCGAGGTCGAAGACCAGCACTTCGGCATCGTGTCCGTCGCTCAGGGTCAGGCTGCTTTCATCGGCCAGCAGGGCGGCATCGCCTTGCCGCAGGGTTCGGCCATTGACCGCAAGCGTGCCGCGGGCGACATGGACATAGGCCTTGCGCGCCGGGTTCAACGGCAGGGTGGCCGCTTCGCCGCCATCGAACAATCCCGCGTAGAGCGACGCATCGGCATGGACGGTCACCGAGCCGGCGGCGCCGTCGGGCGAAGCGATCAGACGCAGGCGACCGCGCTTTTCGGCATCGGAAAAGCTTTTCTGTTCGTAGCCCGGCGTAATGCCTTTGCCACGCGGCTCGATCCAGATCTGGAAGAGGTGGGTGGCCTGGTCCGGCGCGATGTTGAATTCGCTGTGCCTTACGCCGCTGCCGGCGCTCATCCGCTGCACGTCGCCGGGCGGAATGGTGGTGCCGTTGCCCATGCTGTCCTTGTGGGCCAGCGCGCCGGTGGTGACATAGGTGACGATTTCCATGTCGCGGTGGCCGTGCGTGCCGAAGCCGCCGCCCGGGGCGATCAGGTCGTCGTTGATGACGCGCAGGTTGCCCCAGCCCATGTGTGCCGGATCGAAATAGTCGGCGAACGAGAACGAGTGATGACTTTTCAGCCAGCCGTGGTCGGCATGGCCGCGCTCCTCGGATTTGCGAATGGTCAGCATGGGCGGGGCTCCTTGGGGTGAATTACTGTTTGACGGCTTCGATGGCGATGTCGATGGTGACTTCGTCGCCAACATAGGGGGCGTTCTTGCCCATGTTGAAGTCGGTACGCTTGACCTTGGTGGTGGCGTTGGCACCGATCGCGTCCTTCTTCATCATCGGGTGCGGCATGGCGTGGAAGGAGGTCACGGTCAGAGTCACTGGCTTGGTGATGCCCTTCAGGGTCAGGTTACCTTCGATGCTGGCCGGCTTGTCGCCTTCAAAGTTGACCTTGGTCGACTTGAAGGTGGCGGTCGGGTACTTGGCGGTGTCGAGGTAGTCTTCACCCTGGATGTGTTCGTTGAAGGTGGCCGAACCGGTATTGACGGATTTCGTGTCAATCACGATGTCGACCGCAGCCGCCTTGGCTGCCTTGTCGAGGGTGACGGTGCCGGTGGCCTTGTCGAAACGGCTCATCTGGATCGAGTAACCGAGGTGGTTGTACGAGAAGCGCGGGAAGGTGTGCGTGCTGTCGACCGCGAAGGTTTCCGGCGCGGCCAGCGCGGGGGCGGCGGCAACGGTGGCGAGGATGAGGGCGGCGGTGAGTCTGGTCAGTTTTTGCATGGTGATTCTCCTGTCGTGGTTGGGGGTTTACTTGCTTGCTGCGGTGATGCGGAATTTGATGAGGACGTCGTTGGCGACGATGTCAAACTTGGCCCAGGCGCCTTCGCCAATCGAAAAATCGCCGCGGCGGATGGTGAAGCTGCCATCGAAGACGCCGCTATTGCCTTGCGCGGTGAAGGTGGCGGGAACGACGATGTCCTGGGTCTTGCCCTTGATGGTCAGCTTGCCGGCGACTTCGTAGCGGTTGCCGCCGAGCGCCTTGACGCTGCCGGAGACGAACTGCGCAGTCGGGAAGGCCTTGGTGTTGAACCACGGTTTGCCGGCGACCTCCTCGTCGGCTTCCGGCGCGCCGGTGTCGACGCTGGCCAGATCGACGTCGAAAGTCGCCTTGGCGTCAGCCGGCCTGGCCGGGTCGAAATTCAGCCTGGCGGCGAACTTCTTGAACCGGCCGTCCATCTTGACGCCCATCTGCTGGTAGCCGAAGGTGATGGCGCTCTTGTCGGTCTGTACCTGGGTGAATTCGGCGGCCTGCGCGGCGAAGGGCAGCGCGGCGGCCAGTGCGAGGGCGAAAGCGAGGCGTTTCATGGTGTTCTCCTTGGGGTTCAGTGCCTGGGCAGCATCCGGGTCAGGATGTCGTCCTTGTCGATGAGGTGATGTTTCAGGGCGGCGCCGACGTGGCCGACGATGACGGCGACGAAGAACAGGTTGAGGCTCTTGTGCACCAGCGCCAGCAGGTCGCCGAGTTCCTTGTTCTTGTCGAGCAGGTCGGGGAGCGGCAGGACGCCGAACCACACGGTCTGGAAGCCCTTGGCTGAACTCATCAGCCAGCCGGTCAGCGGAATCGCGAGCATCAGCGCGTAGAGCAGGAAATGGCCGGCATGGGCGGCGAACTGCATCAGCTTCGGCATGCTGGCCGGCAGCGCGGGCGGGATGTGCGTGACGCGCCAGGCGAGGCGCACCAGCACCAGCAGGAAGGCGCTGACGCCGGCCCATTTGTGCCACGAGTAGAGCTGGAGCTTCTGCGGTGACAGCGGCAGGTCTTGCATGTAGAAGCCCAGCGCCAGCATGCCGAAGAGCAAGATGGCCATCAGCCAGTGCAGGCCCTTGGCGGTGGTTGTATAGCGGTTTGTCACGGTCGACGTCCTTATTGGGGCAAGAATGAATAGGCATCCATGGCGATGACGTAATTGTCGATGCCGGCATGGAAACGTCTCGCCTGCGCGGTCTCGCCGCCGGCACCGAGCGCAACGTAGAGCGGCAACAGATGTTCGTCGCTCGGATGCGCCTGCACGGCGCCCGGCGCCTGCCGGCGATAATCGAGCAGGGCGGGGATGTCGCGGGCGGCGAGGCGGGTGCCCAGCCAGTCGGAGAATTCGCGGACATAAGCGGGCGTCTGGCCGCTGTGGCGCGCGGCAACCTGATAATCGCGCAGGTTGTGGGTGATATTGCCGGAAGCGATGACGAGAAAGCCCCTGGCCGCCAGCGGTGCCAGCGCCTGTCCCAGCTGGTAGGCCTGCGTCGCGCCGCCCCGGCTCTGGATCGAGAGCGGGATGACCGGCACGTCGGCGTCCGGGAACATCAGGCGCAGCGGAATCCAGGCGCCGTGGTCGAGGCCGCGTCCGGCATCCTTTTCGACCGGCAGGCCGGCGGTTTTGATGGCGGCGACGACTTCCTCGGCGGCCTCGCGGCAGCCGGTGGCCGGGTAGCGCAAGGCGTAGAGTTCGTCCGGAAAGCCCCGGAAATCGTGAATGGTTTCCGGACGGTCGGCAAAACCGACGGTCGCCACGGCGGTATCCCAGTGCGCGCTGACGATGACGATGGCGCGCGGCAACCTGATAATCGCGCAGGTTGTGGGTGATATTGCCTGAAGCGATGACGAGGAAGCCCCTGGCCGCCAGCGGTGCCAGTGCCTGTCCCAGCTGGTAGGCCTGCGTCGCGCCGCCCCGGCTCTGGATCGAGAGCGGGATGACCGGCACGTCGGCGTCCGGGAACATCAGGCGCAGCGGAATCCAGGCACCGTGGTCGAGGCCGCGTCCGGCATCCTTTTCGACCGGCAGGCCGGCGGTTTTGATGGCGGCGACGACTTCCTCGGCGGCCTCGCGGCAGCCGGTGGCCGGGTAGCGCAAGGCGTAGAGTTCGTCCGGAAAGCCCCG
>DATIUN010000153.1:0-7023 GCA_035466795.1 Azonexus sp.
AGCACGCCGTGCGTATTGGGCGCGCCGAGCTGCTCGGCGTAATAGCTGGTGAGCGGCTGCAGCGTGATTCCGGTGATGGTGCCGCGCTGGACCTCACCGTACTTGATCAGATCGTCCATCACGTGGCGCGCGAGGTTGCTCGGCACCGCGAACCCGATACCCTGGTAGCCGCCCGATTCGCTGTAAATCGCGGTGTTGATGCCCACCAGCTCGCCGCGGGCGTTGATCAGCGCGCCGCCGGAGTTGCCGGGATTGATCGCGGCATCGGTCTGGATGAAATTCTCGAAGGTGTTGATCCCGAGGTGCGAGCGGCCGAGCGCCGAGACGATGCCCATGGTCACCGTCTGGCCGACGCCGAACGGGTTGCCGATGGCCAGCACGACATCGCCGACGCGCAGGGTTTCCATCTGGCCGAAGGTGATCGCCGGCAGCTTGTCGGCCTTGATCTGCAGCACGGCGAGATCCGACTCCGGGTCGCTGCCGATGACCGTTGCCTTGTGGGTGCTGCCGTCGTTCAGCGAGACCTGGATGTCGCTGGCGGCCTCGACGACGTGGAAATTGGTCAGGATATAGCCGTTGGCGCTGACCAGGACGCCCGAGCCGAGCCCGGAATTGCGTTGGGGCGGAGTATCCGACCTGTCACCGAAGAAGTGGCGGAAAATCGGGTCATCGAGTAGCGGGTGGCGCTGTTTCTTCACCTTCTGGGTCGTGTAGATATGCACCACGGCGGGCAGCGCGGCGCGCGCCGCCTCGCGATACGATCCGCTACCCTTGTATTCTTCGCCAGCGGCCGGCGCTGCCACCGGCGGCGCCTCGCGTACCGTCACCGGACCCGGCCGGGCCGGCAGCCACTCCGGCTTCAGGGTGCTGGTCACGAAAAGAATGGCGACCGCAACCGTTACCGTTTGTGCAAAAATCAGCCACAACCTGTGCATGAAAGACCGTATCGATGAAACGACAACAACTGGTGGAGTATCTGGATGGGCTGCTGCAGCCCGCGAGGTTCCGCGATTATTGCCCAAACGGATTGCAAGTGGAAGGACGCGCCGAGGTTGTGCGCGTTGTTGCCGGCGTCACCGCCAGCCAGGCGCTGCTCGACGTCGCCGTGGCGCGCGGGGCCGATGCCGTCCTCGTCCATCACGGCTATTTCTGGAAAGGCGAAGATGGACGTGTCACCGGCATTCGCCGCCAGCGTCTGAAAACCCTGCTGGCCAACGACATCAACCTGCTGGCCTACCACCTGCCGCTTGACGCGCATCCCGAACTGGGTAACAACGCGCAACTGGCGAGCCGCTTCGGCTGGTTGCCCGACGGGCGCTTCGGCGAGCAGGACATCGCCTGGCTGGGCACCGTGGAGGCCCTGACGACCGCCGGTCAACTGGCCGCGCAAATCAGCGCCGGCCTGGCCAGGAGTCCCATGCTGATCGGCGACCCGGCGCGCCCGGTGCGCCGTCTCGGCTGGTGCAGCGGCGGGGCGCAGGACTATTTCGAGCAGGCGATCGCGCTCGGCGTCGATGCTTTCGTTTCCGGCGAGATTTCCGAACAGACGGTCCATCTGGCGCGCGAGAGCGGCGTCGCCTACCTGGCCTGCGGGCATCACGCCAGCGAACGCTATGGCGTCGCGGCGTTGGCTGCCCACCTCAACCGGAACTGTGGCCTGCAGTGCGAATTCGTGGACCTCGACAACCCCGTCTAGTGCCGGCTTCAGGATTTGGGTTGCAGTCCGTAGGCCTCTTCGAGGACGAGCATGAGAAGAACGATTTCCTCGACCACTTCCAGCGGAAAGCCGCTGCGCTGGCCGTCCCGATTGTCGTGAACAAGATCGTAGAGGTAGTCCATGCCTTCCTGCGTTCCCCAGGTGGCCTTGACCCGCCCGGCGACATGTTCGAAATCCTCGAGCGAGCGGAGGCCGGAAACCGTTGTCTCGAGATCCTGCCAGGCCGGTACGTCGAGGTTGAAGTTCCGGCGGACCGCCGGCAGCAATTTGGTGTACTCATCGCGCATCCCGCTACGCCGGTAAAGATCGAGCAGCATCAGCCACGGCCGCGGATTTTTCGGTGAACTTTCCTCGATATGCCGGGCCAGCGTTTCGGCAGCGCCCTGGACGCGGCCGAAGGTGAGCATGATTTCGGCCAGGGCGATTGCGCTGTCATCCTCGTTGAACCTGACATCGACCGCCCGAAGGTCGTTCGGCGCCTTTGAAAAACTGTCGAGGTGAATGTCGGGCCCTGGCGCTTCGTCCGCCTTGGCCACGCCACGGGAAGTTGCCTGCAGATTGGGCGGCAGGGTCGGCGTCGGGTGATGACGTGCCGGCTCGACGCGTTCTTGATGGCCGCTGATGGCCAGCGGCAGATCCTCTTCCATCCGGTGCTCGCGGCGGCGGCCGAGGAGGTGCACGATGGCGGAGGCGACGATCCCGCCGGCCAGTGCGCTCAACAGAACTCCCAGCCAGCCGCTGTCGCCGGTCGTCGCTGGTGGCGGTTCGGGCGGCTTGGCGATTGGCGCCGGCAGGCCGCCGGCGGCCTGCGCCACCTGCAGTTTCTGTTGCAGCGCCAGTGCCTCGGTGGTCAGCACCAGTGCCTTGTCGAGCGCTTCGATCTGCGTGTTGAGCGACTGGATCGTGGCTTCCATCTTGAGCATGCGCTCGTCGAGTTCCTCGCGGCTGCCCTTCGGCGGCGCAGCTTTCTCACCCGGCTGGATATCCGCCGGCGGGGCGCCGAGGAGAACGCGATCGGTCTTCCCGGATTTCGCGGCGGCAACCGGCTTGGCGACCTTGCGCAACGGCGATGGTTTCGGCGGCGGGGGCGGCGGCGGTTCGCTGCCTGCCTTGACCTGCTGTTGCGGCAGCGGGTCACGCTCGGCCGGAATCCGCTGCCGGATGTCGGGAATCGCGACCGGGGTTCCATCGGCGAGGGCGGGGCGTCCGCGCAGTTGCGGATTGGCGCGCTTCAGCGCGGCCAGCATCCGCCGCTGCTGGACCAGATTATCCGGGATCAGGGTTTCGGCGATGCCTTCGAGGGTATCGCCTTCGCTGGCGCGCCATTCCTGGATCGGCGCGCTACGACTGCGGGTGCCAGCGGCCGGCGCATCGCCGCCGCTGGCGGCGCTGGCTGCCGCACTGGCAAAAACCAGCGGTTCATTCGGCATCAGCACGTAGTCGCGCTGCAGATCGACACCGCAGCCGGCGCGCAGGCCGATCAGGAATGCCGGTTCGGAAACCGGCTTGCTGCCGGTGATATGCAGACGGTAGTTGTTGCCTTCGCGCACCAGCCTGATTCGCGCGCTGGAGACGACCGGGAGGTCGGAACCGCCCAGTTGAGCCAGGGAAAAGCAACTGGCCTCGATATTCTCGCCGGGGTCGGCGCTGATCGGCACCTCGGCCCGCAACGGCTCGCCGACGCGCGAATGCAGCACGATGTCGCCAAAGCCGATCGCCCACGCCTGGCTTACCGTCAGCAACGCCGCACCCAGGGCGCTCAATTGCAATGTTCTTCCGTAGCTCACGATACCTTGCCCTTGGTCCTCTGCCATTATTCCATGGTCAATTTTACCAGTTGGCTGGTAGCGCCATCAGGAACTATTGCACACTGGCGACTAAATTCACGTCATCTGAAAGGGTCGTTATGGCTTTCGTCTTTCCGCCGCATCTTCTTGCCGCCGTGCCGGTTGCCGGCACTCACGATTTGTTTCCGGTCCGCCGCGTCTACTGCGTCGGTCGCAACTATGCCGATCACGCCCGCGAAATGGGTGCGCTCGAGCAGGCCGAGGGGCGCGAGCCGCCATTTTTCTTCATGAAGCCGGGCGATACGGTGGTCAGCGGCGCGGGCGAGATCAGCGTCGCCTACCCGCCGGCGACCACTAACCTGCACCATGAGGTCGAGTTGATCGTCGCGCTCGGGTCCGGCGGGGCGAATGTCGCGGTCGACGGTGCCAAAGGCCTGATTTTCGGCTATGCCGTCGGCCTCGATCTGACACGCCGCGACATTCAGGGCAGGGCCAAGGAAAAGGGCCAGCCGTGGGACATGGGCAAGGGTTTCGATCAATCGGCGGTGGCCGGTGCGATTCAGCCGGTGGCCGGGGTCGGGCACCCGGAGCGCGGCCGCATCTGGCTGAGCGTCAATGGCGAAATCCGCCAGGACGGCGATCTGGCGGCGATGAGCTGGAAGGTGGCGGACATCATCGCCAACCTGTCGACGCTGGTGCGGCTGGAAGCCGGCGACCTGATCTATACCGGTACGCCGGCCGGCGTCGGGCCGCTGGTCCCGGGGGATGTTCTGGAAGGCGGTGTCGACGGGGTCGGCACCTTGCGCGCCCGGATCGTCTGAAGACTATTTGGGCCGCTTGTCGATGACGCGTTTTGCCTTGCCGATCGAGCGCTCGATACCGCCGACCTCGACGATGTTGATTTTTGCGGATATTCCGATGTAGGACTTGATGTGGTGCTGCAGATCGCGCGCCACGAACTCCTTCTCCGGCCCGCTGGCGAATTGTTGTTCGGGCTTCAGTTCGACATTGACCGTCATCGCGTCGAGGTGGCCGTCGCGGCTGACCTCCAGGACGTAATGCGGGGACAGCTTGGGTTGGCGGAGGATCAGTTCCTCGATCTGCGAGGGGAAGACATTGACGCCGCGGATGATCAGCATGTCGTCCGAGCGGCCGGTGATCTTGCCGATCCGGCGCATGGTGCGCGCGCTTGGCGGCAGCAGGCAGGTCAGGTCGCGGGTGCGGTAGCGGATGACCGGCATCGCTTCCTTGGTCAGTGAGGTAAATACGAGTTCGCCCTGACTGCCCTCGGGAAGCGCCTCGCCGGTCGCCGGATCGATGATTTCCGGGTAGAAGTGGTCTTCCCAGATCACCGGTCCGTCCTTGGTCTCGACGCATTCGCAGGCGACGCCGGGGCCGATGACTTCCGAGAGCCCATAGAGGTCGACGGCATCGATGCCGAAAGCCGCTTCGATTTCCTTGCGCATGGCGTTGGTCCACGGCTCGGCGCCATGCACACCGATGCGCAGCGCCGTGCTGCGCGGGTCGATGCCCTGGCGGCGGAATTCGTCGGCAATGTTGAGCATGTAGGACGGGGTGACCATGATGATGGTCGGCTTGAAGTCGCAGATCAGTTGCACCTGCTTTTCGGTCTGCCCGCCGGACATCGGGATCACCGTGCAACCGAGCTTTTCGGCGCCGTAATGGGCGCCGAGGCCGCCGGTGAATAGGCCGTAGCCGTAGGCGACGTGCACGATATCGCCCGGCCGGCCGCCGGTGGCGTGGATCGAGCGGGCGATCAGGTCGGCCCACATGTCGATGTCGGCCTGGGTATAGCCGACGACGGTCGGCTTGCCGGTCGTCCCGCTCGAAGCATGGATGCGCACCACCTTCTCGCGCGGCACGGCGAACATGCCGTAGGGGTAGTTGTCGCGCAGGTCCTGCTTGGTCGTGAAGGGAAAGCGAGGAAGGTCGGCCAGTGACCTGAAGTCATCCGGATGGATGCCGGCGGCGTCGAATTTCGCCTTGTAATGCGGCACGTTCTTGTAGACATGGTGCAGCGTCCACGCAAGGCGCTTGGTCTGCAGGGCGACGATCTCGTCGCGGCTGGCGGTTTCGATGGCGTGCAGGCCCTTGTTCATTGTTGATTCCCTCCTGAACCGCGGATTTTCTCGCGGTCGCGCGGAGCGTCGCTTGAGCCAGATCAATTTGCCCCGTTTTTGCCGGTCGACCGCAACTGCCGGCGGCGGGGGCAATGGCTCCAGAAGCCGCGGGCTGCGACCGGCGTCTGCCCATGCCGGTAGCCGTATCAGCATCTCATAATTATGAATTTTAGACGCAAGATTACGGCTTGCCTGTGCTAGAATTTTTCGCCTCAACAGTGCGGACGCGTCGGGGACAAAGGCGTGCCGTTTATCGTCGCAACTCAACTCAACGCAAGGAAAGCGCATGAAAATTCACGAATATCAGGGCAAGCAAATCCTGAAAAAATTCGGCGTTACGGTTCCGCGCGGGATCCACTGCACCACCGTCGACGACGCGGTCAAGGCAGCGGAAACCCTGGGCGGCAATGTCTGGGTAGTCAAGGCCCAGATTCACGCGGGCGGCCGCGGCAAGGGCGGTGGCGTCAAGGTGGCGAAGTCGCTCGAGCAAGTCCGCGAATACGCCGGCCAGATTCTCGGCATGCAGCTGATCACCCACCAGACCGGCCCCGAGGGCCAGAAGGTGCGCAACCTGCTGGTCGAGGAAGGCGCCGACATCAAGCACGAATACTATGTCGCCGCGCTGACCGATCGCGCTACGCAATCGGTGGCCATGATGGCCTCCTCGGAAGGCGGCATGGACATCGAGGAAGTCGCCCACAAGACTCCGGAAAAGATCATCAAGGTCTTCATCAATCCGCTGGTCGGCATGACCGACGAGCAGGCGAAGACGCTGGTCGACGGCATCGGCATTCCCGAGGGCTCACGGGCACAGGCCATCTACACCCTGAAGAAGCTGTATACCTGCTACATGGAAACCGATGCCTCGCTGGCCGAGATCAACCCGTTGATCCTCGAAGGCAACGGCGGCATCAAGGCGCTCGACGCCAAGTTCAATTTCGATTCCAACGCCCTCTACCGTCAGGAAGAGATCGTCGCCATGCGCGACCTTGACGAAGAGGATGCCGATGAAATCGAAGCGTCCAAGTTCGACCTCGCCTACATCTCGCTCGACGGCAATATCGGCTGTCTGGTGAACGGCGCCGGTCTGGCCATGGCGACGATGGACACCATCAAGCTGTTTGGCGCCGAGCCGGCCAACTTCCTCGACGTCGGCGGCGGCGCAACGACCGAGAAGGTCACCGAAGCGTTCAAGATCATGCTCAAGAACCCCAAGGTCAAGGGCATCCTGGTCAACATCTTCGGCGGCATCATGAAGTGCGACACCATCGCCACCGGCGTCGTTGCCGCCGCGCGCGAAACCCACCTCAGCGTGCCGCTGGTGGTGCGCATGAAGGGTACCAACGAAGACATGGGCAAGCAGATCCTCAAGGATTCC
>DATIUN010000154.1:0-3316 GCA_035466795.1 Azonexus sp.
AAGCGCGATCATCGCCGCCTCGGCAAGCAGTTCGATCTTTTCCACATGCAGGACGAAGCGCCGGGTCTGGTCTTCTGGCACCCCAAGGGCTGGGCGATCTGGCAGGAAATCGAGCAGTACATGCGCGCCGTCTATCGCAACAACGGCTACCAGGAAGTGCGCTGCCCGCAGATCCTCGACAAGACCCTGTGGGAAAAATCGGGCCATTGGGAGCACTACAAGGACAACATGTTCACGACGTCTTCGGAGAACCGCGACTACGCGGTCAAGCCGATGAACTGCCCGGGCCATGTCCAGGTGTTCAATGCCGATCTCCGTTCCTACCGCGAGTTGCCGCTCCGCTACGGCGAGTTCGGTTCCTGCCACCGCAACGAGCCGACCGGCGCGCTGCACGGCCTGATGCGCGTGCGCGGCTTCGTGCAGGATGACGGCCACATCTTCTGCACCGAAGACCAGATCGAATCCGAGGTCACCGCCTTCAATGCGCTGGTCAAGAAGGTCTATGCCGATTTCGGATTCAACGATGTGGCGGTCAAGCTGGCCCTGCGTCCGGATAGCCGCGTCGGTTCCGACGAAGTGTGGGACAAGGCCGAGGACGCACTGCGTCAGGGTTTGCGCGCTTCCGGCCTGGAGTGGACGGAGTTGCCGGGCGAGGGGGCCTTCTATGGCCCGAAGATCGAATTCCACATCAAGGACGCGATTGGCCGTTCCTGGCAGTGCGGCACCATGCAGGTCGATTTCTCGATGCCGGGCCGCCTGGGGGCGGAATATGTCGCCGCCGACGATACGCGCAAGACGCCGGTCATGCTGCATCGGGCGATTCTCGGGTCGCTCGAGCGCTTCATCGGCATCCTGATCGAGAATTTCTCGGGTGCCTTGCCCCTGTGGCTGGCCCCGGTTCAGTTGATGGTTCTGAATATTTCCGAAAAGCAGGCGGATTACGCCGCCGAAGTCGCGCAAAAGCTACATCAGGCGGGCTTCCGCGCCGAGTCGGATTTGCGCAACGAGAAAATAACCTATAAAATCCGCGAACATAGCTTGAACCGGCTGCCTTATCAGCTCGTTGTGGGCGACAAGGAAAAGGCGGACGGACTGGTGGCCGTGCGTACTCGCGGTGGTCAGGATCTCGGACAGATGTCCGTGGATGAACTGATCAGGCGACTTCAGGGAGAAGTCGCGGCGCGTAGTGGCACGGCTTAATTATTGTTGTTTTCGGGGGTTTCACCATAGCTCAGAACAAGGCGCATCGCCTCAACGAAGAAATTACGGTTCCGGAGATTCGTCTCCAGGGTGTGGAGGGTGAACAGCTCGGTATCATGAGTGTCCGTGCTGCACTCCAGATGGCAGAGGAAGCAGGCGTCGATCTGGTCGAGATCGCGCCGATGGCCAAGCCGCCGGTCTGCCGGATCATGGACTACGGCAAGTTCAAGTATCAGGAACAGAAGCGCGCCCACGAAGCCAAGTTGAAGCAGAAGCAGGTACAGGTCAAGGAAATCAAGCTGCGCCCGGGTACCGACGAAAACGATTACCAGATCAAGCTCAGGAACATGACGCGTTTCCTGGAAGAGGAGGACAAGGTCAAGGTGACCCTGCGCTTCCGGGGTCGCGAAATGGCGCATCAGGAATTCGGCATGCGCCAGCTGGAAAGAATCAAGGCGGATCTCGACGCCGTCGGGCAAGTCGAGCAGATGCCGAAGATGGAAGGGCGACAGATGATCATGATCATCGCGCCGGCCAAGAAAAAAGCTTGATAAACAGGCTTAATAAGTAGTTGTAATTTGTTGTTTTAATATGTGTTTTCGGGTAGTAGAAGCGTTCCCGCCGGGAGCCACCTGACAGCATGTCATTAGGAGCAGAAAATGCCCAAAATGAAGACCAAGAGCAGCGCCAAGAAGCGCTTTTCGGTCCGCGCCGGCGGCAGCATCAAGCGCGGCCAAGCCTTCAAGCGCCACATCCTGACCAAGAAGACGACCAAGGTGAAGCGTCACCTCCGCGGTGCCGTTGCTGTGCATGAGCGTGATACCGCTTCCGTTCGTGCCATGATGCCCTACGCATAAGGAGATAGATAATGCCTAGAGTAAAACGTGGTGTAACGGCGCGCGCGCGTCACAAGAAGGTTCTCGTCCAGGCCAAGGGTTACCGCGGTCGGCGCAAGAACGTATATCGCATCGCCAAGCAGGCGGTGATGAAGGCCGGTCAATATCAGTACCGCGACCGTCGTCAACGCAAGCGCCAGTTCCGTTCGCTGTGGATCGCCCGTATCAATGCCGCCGCCCGTCTGGAAGGGATGAAGTACAGCACCTTCATGAACGGTCTGAAGAAGGCCAACATCGAAGTCGACCGCAAGGTTCTGGCCGATCTGGCCGTCTTCGATCAGCCGGCATTTGCCGCTCTGGCCAATCAGGCCAAGGCACAGCTCGGCGCCTGAGCGAAAGCGTAATTGGAAAAAGGAGGCGCAAGCCTCCTTTTTTAGTTTCGGCCGCCGCTTTGCGGCTTCACGTCGGCTTCGCCGACATGAGCCTTCACTGAAACGTGCGTTTTGTTGGTGGAATCCATGGACAATCTCGATCAAATTGTTGGCGAAGCCCGGTCGGCGTTCGCTGCCATTTCCGACCCCGATGCGCTGGAACAGGTGAAAGCCCGTTTCCTCGGCAAGAGTGGTCAGATCACCGAGCTTCTCAAAGGTTTGGGCAAGTTGCCGCCGGAAGAGAAGAAAACTGCCGGTGCGGCGATCAACGTCGCCAAGACGGCGGTTGAAGCTGCGCTTAACGAGCGGCGCGAAGGAATCCGCAAGGCCGCGCTGGAAGCGCGCCTGGCCGAGGAGGCGCTGGATGTCACTCTGCCCGGCCGCGCCGAGGCGCGCGGTAGCCTGCATCCGGTGACGCGGACGCTGGAACGCATCGAGGCGCTGTTTCGTTCGATCGGCTTCCAGGTGGCCGACGGCCCGGAAATCGAGGAAGACTTTTTCAATTTCACCGCCTTGAACACGCCCGAAGATCACCCGGCGCGTTCGATGCACGACACGTTTTACCTGCAGAACACGGACGGTACAGTGGCCGACAAGGTGCTGCTGCGTACCCATACCAGCCCGATCCAGGCGCGCTACATGCAGGCGCACGTGGCCAAGTATGGTCAACTGGAAAAAATGCCAGAAATCAGAATCATCGCGCCAGGTCGTGTCTATCGCGTCGACTCCGATGCGACGCATTCGCCGATGTTCCACCAGGTCGAAGGCCTGTGGGTGGGCGAGGGCGTTTCCTTTGCCGACCTCAAGGGCGTCATCGCCGATTTCCTGCGCAGCTTCTTCGAGAGCGAC
>DATIUN010000155.1:0-1978 GCA_035466795.1 Azonexus sp.
CCGGTAATCGTCACCATCATCGGCGAGGGTGGTTCCGGCGGCGCGCTGGCGATCGCCGTCGGCGACGTCGTCCAGATGCTGCAATATTCGACCTATTCGGTGATCTCGCCGGAAGGCTGTGCGTCGATCCTGTGGAAGAGCGCCGAGAAGGCACCGGAAGCGGCGGAAACCATGGGCATTACTGCGCAACGCCTGAAGACACTGGGCCTGATCGACAAGATCGTCAGCGAGCCGCTTGGTGGTGCTCATCGCGACCATGCGGCAATGGCGCAGAGTCTCAAGAAGTCGCTGCAGGAAGCGCTCAAGAACCTGACCGCGATGCCGACCGCCGAACTGCTGGCCACGCGCTATGAGCGGCTCATGGGCTATGGCCGCTTCAAGGAACAGTCCCCCAAATAGTCTCCCGGAGCGGGTCGCGGCTTTTCTCGCGGCCCGGACGACGCCCGGCGAGCGTTTCCGTGTCGGCCTGTCGGGTGGCTGCGATTCGGTCGTCCTCCTGCATGTTCTGGCCGGACTCGGCTTTGGCGACCGTCTGCAGGCGGTGCATGTCCATCACGGCCTGTCGGCGAATGCCGATCGCTGGGCCGGATTCTGCACCGACTATTGCCAGCACCTCGGCGTCGAACTCTTGCTCGAGTACGTTGCCGTCGACCGGAACAGCGGCCTGGGGCTCGAGGCGGCAGCCCGTGCGGCGCGCTACGAGGTCTTTGCCCGCTGTGCCGGCGACGTGCTGCTGCTCGGGCATCACCGGGGCGATCAGGCGGAAACGCTGCTGTTCAACCTGCTGCGCGGGGCCGGCGTCGCCGGCGCGGCAGCCATTCCCGTGGAAAGGCGCCACCAACAACTGCGCATCCTGCGCCCCTTGCTCGACGCGGCGCGCGAGGAGATCGAAACGTATGCGTGCGATCACCGGCTTGCCTGGGTAGACGACGAAAGCAACTGCGACACCGGGCTGACCCGCAATTTCCTGCGCCACGAGGTGTTGACCGTGCTTGCCGGACGCTTTCCGGCGGCCGAGCGAAATCTGGCGCAGGCTGCCGGGCACTTCGCCGAAGCCGATGTCTTGCTTGGCGAACTGGCGAGCCTCGACTGGCGGGCGGCAGCGGATGGCGATGTCCTGAAGCTGGCGGCCTTGCGTGATTTGTCCCTGCCGCGGCTGAAGAATCTGCTGCGCTACCGCTTGCGCCAGCTCGGCTGGCACGCCCCGGTGGCGGCCCGTCTCGACGAGTTTGCGCGGCAACTCCAGAGCGCCGGTGCGGACCGCCATCCGGCCCTCGACCTGGCGGAGGGCAGCATGGTCGCCGGCCGTGGCGTACTGCGCTGGGTGGGCCGGGGGTAACAATCTGTTACCAAGCGTCTTTCCGCCACAACGACCCTTCAGTTACAATCGTCGGATTACATTCTTGCTCAACAGGCCATGATTACCGGATCCATTGTCGCCATCGTTACGCCCATGCACGAGGATGGCAGCCTTGATTTGCCTTCCCTGCGCAATCTGGTCGATTTTCATGTGCGCGAGGGAACGGACGCCATCGTGATTGTCGGCACCACCGGCGAGTCGCCGACCGTCGATGTCGAGGAGCACTGCGAGCTGATCCGTGTCACGGTCGACCATGCAGCGGGGCGTATTCCGGTGATCGCCGGCACCGGCGCCAACTCGACGTCGGAAGCCATCGAACTGACCGGGTTTGCCAAGAAGGCCGGCGCCGACATGGCGCTTTCGGTCGTTCCCTACTACAACAAGCCAACGCAGGAAGGCCTCTACCGCCACTTCAAGGCGTTTGCCGAAGCTGTCGAACTGCCGGTCCTGCTCTACAACGTGCCGGGCCGCACCGTGGCCGACATGGCCAACGACACCATCCTGCGTCTCGCCCAGGTACCGGGCATCGTCGGCGTCAAGGATGCCACTGGCAACCTCGATCGCGCCTGCGACCTGATCGCCCGTGCGCCCAGGGACTTCGCCCTCTACAGCGGCGAC
>DATIUN010000156.1:0-18589 GCA_035466795.1 Azonexus sp.
CGAAATTTTCGGTGTGCGGCCAGACCGCAACCTGCATATCGGCGATTCGAAACATGACATTCATGCGGCACATGCCGCCGGTAGCCAGGCTTACTGTGTTCCTTATGGCTACAACGAAGGCCAGCCGGTGAGCGCTGCGGAATGCGATGCGCTGGTGCCGGACCTGCTGTCGGCCTTCAATCTGGTACGGGCCGGCTGATCGAAGAACTGAACACCGAGTGGTAAAGGAAATATTCCGGGGTTGCCCGGATTGACGGTGGCCGGCGGAGTCTGGGATACTCCACCGGCACGTAGTTGAACATGATGCCCTTTAACGGGATACCAGTGCTTTTGGAACAGAGGAAGAGCTAAATGGAACGAGCAGTATACAACCCGCTGCCATCGACCCGCCTGAATCCTGGGGCAGTCTGCCGGCAACTCAGCAACTTCACTACGGTTACGCTTCAAAGTCCGGCGCTTTGCGTCATGACTGACTTCAGGCGGGTGACCCCGGCCACGGTTCGACCTGATGCGACGTTGGGCGACGCCAACAAGATCATGATCTCGCGCGGGGTGCGCTTGTTGTTCGTGGCTGAGCTCGATGATGTCGTGATCGGCGTCATTACGGCACGTGACACCATGGGTGAACGGCCGATCAATATGGTTCGGGAACGTGGCTGCAAGCACAGCGACCTGACCGTCGCCGATGTGATGACGCCGCGCGAAATGATGGATACGCTGGCGGCCAGCGATGTATTCCGCGCCGAGGTGGGGCATATTCTGCGGACTCTTGAACACTTTGGACGGCAGCACGCAGTGGTGGTCGAACATGATCCGGTTTTGAAACGCGATGAAATCCGTGGCATGTTTTCCGCGACGGCCATCGGTCGCCACCTTGGGGTCCCGATTCAGACATTCGAAGTTGCCAAGACCTTTGCCGAGATCGAGGCGGCGCTGGCAGCGACCTGATTCGCTACTGATTACAAAAAACCGCCGCCCTCGGGCGGCGGTTTTTTGTATGGACGATGCCGGGACTTATCTGACGATCTGGTTCAGTTCGCCCTTGGCGTAACGCTCGGCCATCTTTTCCAGCGGAATCGCCTTGATCTGGCTGGCGCGTCCGGCGCAACCGAAGGCTTCGAAGCGGGCCTGGCAGATTTTCATGGCCGCTTCGCGGGCCGGTTTCAGGTAGTCGCGCGGGTCAAACTTGCCGGGGTTGGTTGCCATGTAACGGCGGACGGCCCCGGTCATCGCCAGACGGATGTCGGTGTCGATATTGACCTTGCGCACGCCATGGGCGATACCCTTGACAATTTCCTCGACCGGCACGCCGTAAGTTTCCTTCATGTCGCCGCCGAATTCGCGAATTTCAGCAAGCAGTTCCTGCGGGACTGAAGAAGAACCGTGCATCACCAGATGGGTGTTCGGGATGCGGGCGTGGATTTCCTTGATGCGGTCGATGGCAAGGATGTCGCCGGTCGGCTTCTTGGTGAATTTGTAGGCACCGTGGCTGGTGCCGATGGCGATGGCCAGCGCGTCGCAGTTGGTCTGCTTGACGAAGTCGGCGGCCTGGTCCGGATCGGTCAGCAGTTGCTCGCGGGTCATGTGGCCTTCGGCGCCGTGGCCGTCTTCCTTGTCGCCCTTCATGGTTTCGAGCGAACCAAGAACGCCGAGCTCGGCTTCGACGGAAACGCCGATCGAGTGCGAGAACTTGACGACCTCGCGCGAGACGGCGACGTTGTATTCATAGGAGGACGTGGTCTTGCCGTCAGCTTCCAGCGAACCATCCATCATCACCGAAGTGAAACCGGAGCGGATGGCGGACATGCAGACCGCCGGGCTCTGGCCGTGGTCCTGGTGCATGACGATGGGCAAATGCGGGTAGGCTTCGAGGGCAGCCAGGATCTGGTGGCGCAGGAAGGGTTCGCCGGCATATTTGCGGGCGCCGGCCGAGGCCTGCATGATGACTGGTGCGTCCATCTGGCTGGCGGCTTCGCAGATGGCCCAGACCTGCTCCATGTTATTGACGTTGAATGCCGGTAGGCCGTAGCTGTGCTCGGCGGCATGGTCGAGCAGTTGGCGCAAGGAAACGAGTGGCATGGTAACTCCTGTTCAAAATGATGATGGTTAACAGCTTTATTCTACTCGGCTAGTTCGCTTAATGCTCGCCGACGCGAACGATCTTCAGCGTGTTGGTGCCGCCGGTGCAGCCGATCGGTTCGCCGACGGTGAGGACGATCAGATCGCCCTTTTCGACCACCTCGAGGTCGATCAGCAACTGCTCGGCTTCCGCCAGCAGGAGGTCGCGGTCGTTGTTCTTCTGCGGCATGGTGAGTGGGCAAACCCCTCGGTAAAGCGCCATGCGGCCAACGGATATGGCATCCGGGGTCAGGGCATAGATGGGAACGCCACAGTTTAGCCGGCTCATCCACAGCGCGGTCGAGCCTGACTGGGTGAGCGCGGCGATGGCCTTGACGTGAAGGTGGTGCGAGGTCCAGATCGCCGCCATGGCAATCGACTGGTCAATCCGGGTGAAGATGCGGTCGAGGAATTCGCGCTCGAGCGTTACTTCGGCCGAGCGCTCGGCTTCGACACAGATTCGGGCCATCGACTCGACGGTCTCCACCGGGTATTTGCCGGCAGCTGTTTCAGCCGAAAGCATCACTGCGTCGGTACCGTCGAGCACCGCGTTGGCGACGTCCGATACCTCGGCGCGAGTGGGTACAGGCGACAGGATCATCGACTCCATCATTTGCGTTGCAATGATGGTGAGCTTGTTGCGGTCGCGCGCCATGCGGATCATCCGCTTCTGCAGCGCCGGGACCGCAGCATCGCCAACCTCGACGGCGAGATCGCCGCGCGCCACCATGATGCCGTCCGAGGCATCGAGGATTTCCTCGAGGTGGGTCACGGCCTCGACCCGTTCGATCTTGGCGATCAGCACCGCATCGCTGCCGGCGGCACGCAACAACTGGCGCGCCATGTACATGTCGGAGGCGCTCTTGGGAAAGGATACGGCGACGAAATCGACACCGATCAATGCCGCGGTCTTGATGTCATCCATGTCCTTGGCAGTTAGGGCCGGCGCTGTCAGGCCGCCACCCTGGCGGTTGATTCCCTTGTTGTTGGATAGTTCGCCACCGACCAGAACACGGGTATGAATCTCGGTGCCGCGCACGGTGGTGACGATCAGCTTGAGGCGGCCATCGTCGAGCAACAGGACGTCATCGGTTCTGACGTCTTTTGGCAACTCCTTGTAATCAAGCCCGACGCGCTCCTGATTGCCGAGCTTGCATTGTGCATCGAGGATGAAGTTTTCATCGGCGACCAGCGTAATCTTGTCGTTCTCGAATTTGCCGACACGGATTTTCGGACCCTGAAGGTCGCCGAGGATGCCGATTGTCCGGCCTATCTTGGCGGCGGCCGCGCGAATGCCGGTGGCGCGGGCGAGGTGGTCTTCGGCAGTGCCGTGCGAGAAGTTCATGCGCACGACGTCGATTCCCGCAATGACCAGACGTTCGAGAGTTTCCTGTGTCGATGAGGCGGGGCCTAGCGTGGCGACGATTTTGGTGTGACGGAGCATGAGTTTCCTTTGGTCTGGGGATGCTTTTTATATGTTTTTACACGTTGACCGTGACAATTTGAGGTAGGCGCGGTTCTGGCGCATTGTTTTGCTGCTTGCGTCCGCGATGCAGCGCTGAACGGCTGGGGCGAGCCACTGATGAATGCAAGAATGGCATGGTCAATGCTTGGCGACTCCTCGCTTGGCCTACTTCCTGGCTGCGGCCCCTGATATGACTCGCCCCGCAGAAGCGGGGCGAGTCATACAGCATCTATCAGCTACTCCATGGCCATCCGGATGTGCGCAATACCCAGGCTGAAGCAAGGGTGACCCGGTTCGGTGTCGTCGTTGAGCAGCGCCCCGACCTGATTGCCATCGAGGACGCAGATCCGTATGGCATCAGGGTTCGCGGAAGCGGAATCGCTGTTCAAGTCGGAAGACACCGGCGGGCTGCCCTTTTCCGGATCAGGCCAGCAGCGCCTTTGCTGTCTTCGTGACATTGGCGACGGTGAAGCCGAACAGTTCGAACAACTTGTCAGCCGGGGCGGATTCGCCGAAGGTGCTGATGCCAACCACCGCGCCTTCCGTACCGACGTATTTATGCCAGAAGTCCGGATGGGCGGCTTCGATCGCCACACGCTTGGCATTGCCGAGAACAGCCTTCTTGTAGGCCGCATCCTGGCGGTCGAAAACATTGGTGCACGGCATCGAAACGACGCGAGTGGCGATGCCTTCGGCGGCGAGCGCGGCCTGACTATCGAGCGCCAGCTTGATTTCGGAGCCGGTGGCGATGAAGGTGATCTTCGCTTCGCCAGCGCAATCGGACAGTACATAGCCGCCCTTGGCGATATCCGCATCGGATGCCTTGGCGGTGACGGTCGGCAGGTTCTGGCGCGACAGCGCGAGCAGACTGGGACCATCGGTACGGTCGATGGCGAACATCCAGGCGACCGCCGTTTCGGTCGCGTCGGCCGGGCGCCAGACATCGAGGTTGGGGATGATGCGCAGACTGGGAATGTGCTCGACCGGCTGGTGCGTCGGGCCGTCTTCGCCGAGGCCGATGGAGTCATGGGTATAGACCATGATCTGGCGCTGCTTCATCAGTGCCGCCATGCGGATGCCGTTGCGGGCGTAGTCAGCGAAGACCAGGAAGGTCGCGGTGTACGGCAGCAGGCCACCGTGCAGGGCCAGGCCGTTGGCGATGGCGGTCATGCCGAATTCGCGTACGCCGTAATTGCAGTAGTTGCCGCCGGCAGCCTTGCTGACGCTCTTGCTGCCCTTGACGAAAGTCAGGTTGGAGCCGGCCAGGTCAGCCGAGCCGCCGAAGATTTCCGGTACGGCCGGAACCAGCGCAGCAAGGGCGTTCTGCGAAGCCTTGCGGGTGGCGATGTTTTCCGCCTTTTCGCGGCAGGAGGCAATGTAGGCCGCCTTGGTCGCCGCCCAGTTGGCCGGCAGTTCGCGCTTCACGACGCGCCGCTCGAATTCGGCGGCCTCGGCCGGGAAGGCGGCACGGTAGGCGGCGAAGCGGGCGCTCCAGTTTGACTCGAAGGTGGCGCCACGCTGCTTGCTGTCCCAGGCCGCATAGACGTCGTCCGGAATCTCGAAGGGGGCGTGCTTCCAGCCGATGTATTCGCGGGCTGCGGCAATTTCGTCCTTGCCGAGCGGTGCACCGTGACAGTCATGCGATCCCTGTTTGCCGGGCGAACCGAGGCCGATGGTCGTCTTGCAGCAGATCAGGCTGGGCTTGTCGGTGAACGCCTTGGCGGCGAGCAGGGCTTTTTCGATGGCGTCGCTGTCATGGCCGTCGACATTGGCGATGACATGCCAGCCGTAGGCCTCGAAACGCTTTGGCGTATCGTCGGTGAACCAGCCTTCGACGTGACCGTCGATGGAGATGCCGTTGTCGTCCCAGAAGGCGATCAGCTTGTTGAGGCCGAGGGTGCCGGCCAGCGAGCAGGCTTCATGCGACACGCCTTCCATCAGGAAGCCGTCGCCAAGGAAGACGTAGGTGAAATGATCGACGATTTCATGACCAGGCTTGTTGAACTCTGCGGCCAGCACCTTTTCCGCCAGCGCGAAGCCGACAGCGTTCGTAATGCCCTGGCCGAGCGGGCCGGTCGTCGTCTCGACGCCGACGGTGATGCTGTATTCCGGGTGGCCGGCCGTCTTCGAATGCAACTGGCGGAAATTCTTCAGGTCGTCGATCGTCAGGTCGTAGCCGGTCAGGTGCAGAAGGGCGTAGACCAGCATCGAGCCGTGACCGTTGGACATCACGAAGCGGTCGCGGTCGGGCCAGTGCGGGTTCGCCGGGTTGTGGCGAAGGTGGCGGCGCCAGAGCACCTCGGCGATTTCAGCCATCCCCATCGGGGCGCCCGGGTGGCCGGAATTGGCCTGCTGCACTGCATCCATCGCCAGGGCGCGGATGGCGCCGGTGATGGGCGTGAAAACTTTGGAATGCTGTGAAATATTTGAGCTCATGTGGATTGTCCCGTTTTATCTGTTCTCTATATTCTCTGGTCGCGAGGAGTGCCCAGAAAGAACTGGAATTATCCGCAAAATATGTGTATTTGAAAAGCCTAATAGTCAATCCATGCGATATTTAAGGCAGGGCATTATTGCGCGCCTTTGGCGATATTTCGAATGGCCTGATTGCATTGCCTTGCGGCCGCGGAAGATCCGGATTTTGGGGTTTGCACTACTCAAGTGCCGGGTTCTGGCGTAGGCTTCAAATGGCTGGACGTTTGTCCGGACGGGAGAGACAAGGTGGTGAACGATAAAAAGAATTCATCCAGCCAGCCAGCTTGGGGTGCCACAGCGGCGAGTTTCCTCAACGGCTGTTTCGGCGATTACCTGAACGAACGCGACAACGGTCTGGCCATCGACATGGCCTTCTACCAGAACAATCGCCCACTGGATCTGAGCGGGGAGGCATTGCGTGTCGCTTGCCCAGCGCCGACCAGCAGACTCTGCGTACTGGTTCATGGCCTGTGTTGCCATGAAGGGGTGTGGGATTTTCCCGGCGACCCGACGCGCTCCTACGGCCGCGCCTTGCAGCAAGATCTCGGTTACACGCCGTTTGCGCTGCGCTACAACACCGGCCTGCCGATTCCCTACAACGGGCAGGTGCTCGATACTTTGCTCGAACGCTTGCTGGCTGCCTATCCGGTGGCGGTCGATGACCTGATCCTGATCGGTCACAGTATGGGCGGGCTGGTATTGCGCGCTGCCTGCCATTACGGTGCCGGTCGCGATGCCGCCTGGGTGGGCAAGGTCAGCCGCGTCTTCTATCTCGGTACCCCGCATGAGGGCGCTGGACTTGAACGCATGGTTCATCTGGTCACGACAATATTGCATGCCGTGCCGCATCCCGTGACTGCGCTGGTCGGCGACATCGCCAATCAGCGCAGTCAGGGCATCAAGGACTTGCGCCATGGTACCCTGCTGGAAGGAGTCGACTTCACCGGCAGCGTGCCCTGGCTGTCGAGTGCGCGGCATTATCTGATCGCCGGCACGGTGACCGATGATCCCGAGCACCTGACCTCGAAGCTTTTCGGTGACGGTCTGGTGCAGCCGCCGCAGGCCGGGGAGCACGTCAGACTGTTTCCGGGTGTCGGACACATGCAGCTGGCGCATGACGAAGCGGTCTATGATCAGATCAAGCAATGGTGCGCGAGCGCCTGAAAGGAGTATTCATGGAACGCCGAACACTGCGTCAGATTCGTGGCGCCAAGGAACTCGTCGAAGAGACCGTAGACGCCGCCGCGCTGGCCATCAACGAGGTGCAGCGGACGATGACGCGCATGCCCTATGCACTGCTCGCCCGGATCGGGCCGATCGCCGTACCGGTTCAGGCAATCGAGCAGGCGCACCTGAAAATCGCCGACAGCGTCTACTTTTCGATTCGTGTCGGCAATCGCCTGGTCGGCAACGTGGCCGGGTTCGTGCTGGATCAGCTAGATGCGCATGCGCAACGAAAGGGGCATTCCTAGCAGCGAGTCCTGCGTCAGGCGGACCGCCATTTGATCGAACAACCGATCGATGCGGTCTGCTCGCTGGGGCCGAGCCCACTTTCGGCGATCTGGCACATGGCGGCGAAGAGTTCGCGGGGCGCGTCGGGTGGGCCCGGATTGCGGCCCGAAGCATCGAGGCGGCCGCGATACTGAAGTTCCAGGCGGCTGTTGTAGCCAAAGAAATCCGGTGTGCATACCGCGCCATAAGCCTGTGCCACAGCCTGGGTTTCGTCGAGCAGGTAGGGGAAGGGAAAAGCGAGCTGCCTGGCCAGTTGCGCCATGTGCTCGAACGAGTCTTCCGGGTAGGCGGCGGGGTCGTTGCTCATGATCGCCACGCTGCCGATGCCGAGCCCGGCGAGTTCGCGTGTGTCACGGACAATGCGGTCGATCACTGCCTTGACATAGGGACAGTGGTTGCAGATGAACATCACCAGCAGCCCGTTCGGACCCCGGCAACTGGCCAATGTGTGACGTTGCCCGTCGGTTCCGGGCAGGTCGAAGTCTACGGCCGGCAAACCGAAGTCGCAGACGGGCGGGTTCAATGACACCATGGTTTTCCCCTGAGCTTTGATTTCGCCCATAATAGCACCGATGAATCAGCCCCGTTTTTACTGCCGGGAGGCCCTTTCGCCGGGCGCCCATATCGACCTGCCGGAGCCGGTGGCGCGCCATGCCGTACGCGTTCTGAGGCTGCCGCCGGGGGCGGCTGTCGTGCTCTTCGACGGGCGCGGCGGTGAATATGATGCCCGCATTGAACGCATCGAACGGGATCGCGTCGTCGCAGCGCTGGGTGCGTGGCGTGACGTAGAGCGCGAATCCGGACTGGCCGTGACGTTGATCCAGGCGGTTCAGGCGGGCGAAAAGATGGATTACACGGTGCAGAAGGCGGTGGAACTGGGCGTCTCGCATATCGTCCCGGTCGACAGTCGGCGCAGCGTCACGCGCCTGAGCGGCGAGCGGGCGGCGCGGCGGGTGGCGCACTGGCAGGGCGTCGCGGCGGCGGCCTGCGAGCAGTGCGGGCGCAATCAGGTACCGCAACTCGCGCCATTGGAGAGGCTGGAAAACTGGCTGGCCCGGCCAGCCAGCGGGCCGCTGCGGCTGATTCTGGCGCCCGATGCCGAGCAGGCGCTGGTCGATCTGCCACCGGTGACCGATGTGCAGATGCTGATCGGTGCCGAAGGCGGGCTAGATCCGCAGGAAATCGTCGCCGCGCAGCAGGTCGGCTTCAAGGCGGTAAGAATGGGGCCGCGGATCCTGCGGACGGAAACGGCGGGGCTGGCGGCGCTGGCGGCAATGCAGGCCTTGTGGGGCGACTTCAGGGGAGGGTAGGTCATGTTCGAGTCTGCGGAACTGGGGCACACCATAAGCAGGGAGGCATTCAGGAAAGAGGTTCCGAAGCTGCGCGCGGCATTGCTCGACATTCAGTACGACGTGCTGGAGAAAAGGGAGTTCCCGGTCGTCATCCTGGTCAGCGGGGTCGACGGCAGCGGCAAGGGCGAAACCATCAACCTCCTGTATTCGTGGATGGATCCACGGCACATCTCGACACTGGCCTTTTCAGCGCCCAGCGACGAGGAGCGTTCGCGACCCTACATGTGGCGCTACTGGCGCGCTTTGCCGCCACAGGGGAAGATCGGCATCTTTGCCGGCTCCTGGTATTCGCAGCCGATCGCCGATCGTATCGTCGGCAACATGCGGCGCTCCGAGATGGAAGATCGCCTCGACGAAATCAACCGCTTCGAGGCGATGCTGGTCAATGAAGGTGCCCTGGTCCTGAAGTTCTGGTTTCATCTTTCCAAGGACGGGCAAAAGCAGCGCCTGAAGGCCCTCGAGAGCAACCCGCGCACCGCCTGGCGGGTCACCAAGGCCAGCTATGAGCGGCTCAAGACTTATGGCAAGTTGCAACAGGTTGCCGGCCATGTGCTGCGCGTGACCAATACCGCCAAGGCGCCGTGGATCATCGTCGAAGGCACGGACGACAATTACCGTTCGCTGACCGTCGGGAATATCGTGCTCGATGCCATGCAGCGCCGCCTGCAACAGGGGCGTCAGCAAGTGCCGGTGGCGCCGCCAATCATCCAGACCATAGACCAGAAGACCGTCCTCAGCGAACTCGATCTGACGAGGAAACTGGCCAAGAAGGACTACGAACGGGACCTCGCCAAATACCAGTCGCGCCTCTCCGAACTGATGCGTGACCCGCGGTTTGTCGGCAAGCGTTCGCTGGTGGTGGTTTTCGAGGGCTCGGATGCGGCGGGGAAGGGGGGCAGCATCCGGCGGATCGCCGCCGCGATCGATGCCCGGCAGTATCAGATCATTCCGATTGCGGCGCCGACCGAGGAAGAGCGTGTTCAGCCCTATCTCTGGCGCTTCTGGCGGCATATCCCGCGCACTGGGCGGCTGGCGATATTCGACCGTTCCTGGTACGGACGCGTGCTGGTCGAGCGGGTCGAGGGTTTCTGCACCGAGGCGGACTGGCTGCGCGCCTATGCCGAAATCAACGACTTCGAGCATCAATTGACCGGCGCCGGCGTGGTCGTCGTCAAGTTCTGGTTGCAGATCAGCGCCGAGGAACAGTTGCGCCGCTTCAAGGAGCGCGAGGCGACCGACTTCAAACGCTTCAAGATTACCGAAGAGGACTGGCGCAACCGCGAAAAATGGGGCGCTTACGATGCTGCCGTCTGCGACATGGTCGACCGCACGTCTACCGGCCTCGCACCGTGGACACTGGTCGAGGCGAACGACAAGAATTTTGCCCGGGTCAAGGTGCTGCAGACAGTTTGCGAGCGGCTTGAAGAAGCGCTCGGTGAAGAAGTCAACAGGAAACAGTAAAGAAATGAGCGATACCCCGTACGACGACCACTTCGTCTCCTGGTTCCGGGCGGTCACGCCCTACATCAACGCCTTTCGCGGCAAGACCTTCGTCATTGCCTTCGGCGGCAAGGCGGTAGCCAGCGAGTTCGCCAAGACGTTGGCCTATGACGTGAATCTGCTGGTCAGCCTGGGCATCCGGCTGGTGCTGGTGCATGGCGCGCGCCCGCAGATCGAGGAGGAACTGCGCGAGAAGAACCTCGAGTCGGTCTACCACCGCGGTTATCGGGTCACCGACGCGCAGGCGCTCGATTGCGTGCTCGACGCCGTCGGCAGTGTCTATCTCGAAATCGAGGCCATGCTGTCGCAAGGCTTGCCCAACACGCCGATGGCCAACAGCCGGATCCGCGTCATCGGCGGCAACTTCATCACCGGCCAGCCGATCGGCGTACTCGACGGCATCGACATGCATTACGCCGGCAAGGTGCGCAAGGTCGACGCCGAAGGCATCAACGCGCAACTCGGTCTCGGCAACATCGTGCTGCTCAACTGCGAGGGACCGTCGCCGACCGGCGAGATCTTCAACCTGCAGATGGAGGAAGCCGCCGAGGCAGTCGCGACGGCGATCAGGGCCGACAAGCTGGTCTACCTGACCGACAGTAAAGGGGTGACCGATCCGTCCGGCGCGTTGCTCGACGAGATGACCGCCGACGCGGTAGCCGAGATCATGAAGTCCGGAGAATGGCTGTCTTCGGACATGCGCCGCTATCTGCCCTGCGTCGTGCGGGCCAGCCGTGCCGGCGTCAGCCGGGTGCATCTGGTCAGCTTCGAACATGACGGTGCGCTGCTGCGCGAGTTATTCACCCATGACGGCGTCGGTACGGTCGTTACGCGCGAATCGCTGGAAAGCATCCGCGAGGCCAAGCCAGATGACATCGCGGCGCTGATCGCGCTGATCGAGCCGATGGAGGCGGAGGGAATACTCGTCCACCGCCCGCGCGAACTGCTCGAACGCGAGATCGAGTATTTCTCGATCATCGAACACGACGGCATCATCGTCGGCTGCGCGGCGCTTTATCGCCATTCCGACGACGAGGCCGAACTCGCCTGCCTGGCGGTCAGCCCGGAACATCGGGAGTGGGGCTATGGCGAGCAACTGATGAAACGCATCGAGAAGCGGGCCAGAAAAGCCGGCGTCAAGCGTCTGTTCGTGCTGACCACGCGTACCGAGCACTGGTTTGTCGAGCGCGGGTTCAAGCTGGTTTCGGTCGAGGACCTACCGGCCAAGAAGCGCGACATGTACAACTATCAGAGGCGTTCCAAGGTTCTCGCCAAGGCCTTATAATCCGCCGCATCAATCCCACGGAGTTCTTACATGGCACGTACCGTCAATTGCATCAAGCTCGGCCGCGAGGCTGAAGGTCTGGATTTCCCGCCGTATCCCGGCGCCCTCGGCCAGCGAATTTTCGAGAACGTCTCGAAGGAAGCCTGGCAGCAGTGGATCAAGATGCAGACCATGATCATCAACGAGAACCGGCTCAATCTGGTCGATGCCCGCCACCGCAAATATCTGGCCGAACAGGTCGAGAAGCATTTCTTCGGCGATGGTGCCGACCAGATCCAGGGCTACGTTCCGCCCAAGGCCTGAGCGCCGGATTGGCCCCGAGGAAACCCCGCTGCGGCGGGGTTTCTGTTTTTCAGGTCAGGCCGCTACCGGCTTGCCGTCGAGGCGGGTGATGACGATGGTCGCCGAGCGCGGGCGGCCGCCGACCGCTTCCCCAAACTGGTTGGCCGGCCATGACGAAACGGCGGTCGGCTTGGCCGGGTCGGCCCGTTCGCTGGCCGTTTCGCCAGGGTGCTGGATATTGACGAACAGTGTCTTGCCGTCCGGCGTTGCGGTGATGCCGGTCAATTCGCAGCCGTTCGGCCCGGTCAGGAAGCGGCGGGTTTCACCGCTTCTGACGTCGGCGACCAGCATCTGGTTGTTGCCCAGATTGGCATGGGCGCCCTGGTTCAGCACGCTGGTCGACACGTCGGTCTGGATCCATAGACGGCCGCTCGGGTCGAACCACAGGCCGTCCGGGCTGCCGTAGGCATCGCCCCTGATGTTGCCCTGCTTGTTGGGGTCCGGGGTCCGTGGATCGCCGGCCAGCGCGAATATATCCCACTCGAATGCGGTCGACGCCGCGTTCCGGTTGTGTTCTCGCCAGCGAACGATGTGGCCGAAAAGGTTTTCCGGCCTCGGGTTGGCGGCGTTCAAGCCGGGCGCCTCGGGCGTGCCGCGCTTGCCGTTGTTGGTCAGCGTGACATAGACCTCGCCGCTTTCTGGATGCACCGCAATCCACTCGGGCCTGTCCATTTTGGTGGCTCCGGCGAGATCGGCGGCCTGGCGGCAGCGAATTGCCACTTCGCCCTGGGTGGTGAAGCCGTTGGCTGCGGTCAACGCGCCTTTTTGGTGGTATTCGCCATGGCGCAGCGGCAGCCAGCGGCCCTTGCCGTCATCGTCGAAACGTGCGACATACAGAGTGCCCTCGTCGAGCAGGTTGGTGTTGGCAGGGCTGCCGGCTCGGAAGCGGTCGCGCGACACGAATTTATAGATGTACTCGAAACGCTCGTCGTCGCCCATATAAACCACCACCCTGCCGTCGCGTGCCAGCGTGACAGTGGCCCCCTCGTGCTTGAAGCGACCGAGCGCGGTGCGCTTGACGGGCGGCAGGTCAGGTCGCCACGGGTCGATCTCGACCACCCAGCCGAAGCGGTTGACTTCGTTGGGGTGGCGGGTCGCATCGAAGCGTTCGTCGTGCTCGTGCCAGCGGAACCCGAAGCCCTTTTCGGTCAGGCCGTAGCGTTTCTGGTCGGCGCTGGGTGAAGACGGAGCCTTGAAGTAGCCATTGAAGTTTTCTTCGCAGGTCAGGTAGGTTCCCCAGGGCGTGACACCCATGGCGCAGTTATTTACGGTACCGAGTACCACCTCGCCGCGGCGGTCGGACTCGGTAATCATTGCCGGATGGGTGCGGGCCGGGCCGGCAATGCGGCACGGGGTATCGGCGCTGATGCGGCGCGCCAGGACGGACGGGCGGACGACTTGCCAGCCATCCTTGCCGTGGCGAATCTCGATGATCGAAACGCCATGCGCGGCCTTTGATTTCGCCACCTTCTCGGCGCTCCAGTCGTGCATGCCGCCGGCGTGCAGCAATCCGTCGTCGGTGTATTCGTGGTTGATGCAGAGCAGGCCATGGGTCGACGACGGCTTGCCGTTTTCGACGAAGGGGAAGAATTGCATGCCGTCGTGGTGCATGCCGGCCTGCTGCATCTGGGCGGCGGCATCGTCGCCGGCATCGGCGCGGGCGCGCGGACCGTCGGAGATCGGGTCGCCCCAGGCGTAGAGCAGGCTGGCCGTGTAGCCGTCGGGCAGTATCACCGCATCGGCGGTGGATGGTGGAATGCCAGCGAAGTCATGGAGCGACGCAGGGGCGCGGCCGGCGCTGGCGGCCAGACTGGGTAGCGGGACGCCGGTGGCGGCCAGGGCGCCGCCACCCAGGGTCAGTATCGCAGCGGAAAGGAGGCGCCGGCGGAACGGGTCTGCCAGCATGTCGAATGCGGCGTTGTGTTCGCCTTCCTCGGCGCTTGGGTCAAAACAGGAATTGGCCATGGCGATTTTCGAACGATCAGTTCCGCCACTATCGCCGTCGCGTGTTTCAGGAACATGACCATCGATGCCGTCGCAGATGTTTTTTCTAGAAGCGGTAAAGCATCAGGTGACGGTCGTTGATTTCGCTGCCTTTGATTTCGACGAAGCCGAACTCCCGGAAACGCTTTGTCCTGGCGGTGGAAACCAGAATCCGGCCGGTCGCAAACTGTCGTTCCACCCATTCCATGCGCACCTCGATGAGAGACCGACCGATGCCTTGCCCGCGCATTTCCGGGGTCACCGCCGAGAGATACAACAGGTGCGTCTTCGCAGACCAGTCGGCGGCCTTGACGCCGCCAACGCCAACGATCCGGCCGCCTTTGATGGCAACGAAAAACTGGCGGTAGAACACCGGGTGGTTGCCAAGCATTTCCCGGGCTATGCGCTCGCGGTCATAGAGATCAGGGTCGGCGAAGGCGTGCTCGATCAGGTCGATACTGGCTTCAAGTTGCCCGGGATCGTGCACGTCGAGCGTTCGGATCAGCAGCTTGCTCATGCTTGCCTGATGTACGGGTGCGGCATGAGCGCACGCTCAGCCAGTTCGCTTGCTGCCAGTCTGTTCAATTCGGATTGACGGTGCCCATAGGCATCGCGTTCGCCGAGGCTGCGCCCGGCTGCCTCGATGCTGCGCAGGCAACGCCAACGCTCGCCCTGACGGGTGGCGAAGCGGCGCATCTGGTCCTTGGGGTGATGAATTCTGCAGCAGTAGCAGAAAAGCGTGTCGGTCATTATCCTCTCCTGCGGTTGATCTATCTCCCGACGTACGATGATGACGTAGCCGGGTTACAGGACGATGAAAGGAGTGGCGGCCGGATATGTCGGTTTGAAACGAGCCTCAGGTGGCCAGGATCAAGGCTGGAATAGGCGAAAAAAAGCCCGGCGGCACCGGGCAAACAGAGGAGAGACTCTGATGTTCTCGTGCGGGAGGGCTGTCAGCTTGTTGCGCGGTCTTGGCGCTTCCGGTGACCATCAGGTATCGCCACGTTAGCGCCGCAATGTGACAGGAAAATGAATCAGAAAATCGACTTGACCCCTTCGGCGGTGCCGAGCAGCAGGAGGTCGGCCGGGCGAATGGCGAACAGGCCGTTCGTGACGACGCCGGTGATGTGGTTGATCTGTTCTTCCAGCGCCTTCGGGTCGACGATGGCAAGACCCTTGACGTCAAGGATCACGTTACCGTTGTCGGTGACGAAGCCCTCGCGCAGGACGGGTGTGCCACCGAGCTTCGCCAGCTCACGGGTAACGTGGGCGCGCGCCATCGGGATGACTTCGACTGGCAGCGGGAAGCGTCCCATCGTCTCGACGACCTTGGAACTGTCAGCAATGCAGATGAATTTCCGGGCCACCGCGGCGACGATCTTTTCGCGCGTCAGCGCGCCACCGCCGCCCTTGATCATGTTCAGGCCGGCATCGATTTCGTCGGCGCCGTCCACGTAGAACGGAATCTCCACCACGTCGTTGAGATCGAACACGGTAAAGCCGTGCCCCTCGAGACGCTTGCGCGTCGCTTCCGAACTGGCGACGGCACCCTTGTAGCGGGAACGGAATGGCGCCAGTGCATCGATGAAGAAATTCGCCGTCGAGCCGGTGCCGACGCCGATGATGGCGCCTTCCGGGGCGTTCGCCGCTACGTAATCGGCCGCCGCCTGGGCAACCGCCTGTTTGAGTTCGTCCTGGGTCATGTTTTTCCTCCTTGGTCTGATCGCGGGCATTCTACTGTCAAAAAAGTTTCATCATTCACTTTATGTCATCCGCTAAACTGGGCATCTTGTTTCAATGGAGAGTTCAATGCCCGAAAACAACACAGAACAGACGGTTGCACCGACTGAAGCCGGAACGCCGGCAGCAAAAAAGCCGGCAGCAGGGAAGACTGTGGCAGGAAAAGGGGAGCCAGCCAAGTCTGCAGCGGTTTCCAAGCCGCCAGTGGTCAAGCCTGCGACAGCCAAGCCGCCAACGAAGCCGGCGGCGAAGCCGAACCGACTGGACGAAACCAAGGCGAAGAACAAAAAGGCGCTTGCCGATGCCTTGGCCAAGGCTCAGGCCGTCAAGCTCGCGAAGCCGCCAAGTCTGCCGCCGGTCGCCAAGCCCAAGGTGACGAAGGTCGCAAAGGCCAAGAAGTCGAAACTGGTTCGCCACGCTTTCTCGATGCCGGAAGTCGAGTATGCGCAGGTCACCACGCTCAAGAAGCGCATCGCGTCGCTCGGTGGCAATGTCAAGCGCAGCGAACTGCTGCGCGCCGGGCTCGCGCTGCTGGCGGTTCTGGACAATGTCGAACTGACCGACGTGATGGCGCGCATTGACCGCATCAAGACCGGTCGACCGGCAAAAAAGGGCTGAATCAGCCGCACGGCGCTTTGTTACGGCCTGTCATTCGGCTGTAACAAAGTGGGGGTAGCCTGCACATTGTTGTTCAACCAATCATGTGCAGGAGTTACCCCATGTTCAAGCAATCCAAACTCGTTTCCGTCCTGGCCGTGGCAGGTATCGCGCTATTCGGCGCCCAGGCTGCCCAGGCCCAGATCGTCAAGATCGACGGCTCCTCTACCGTATATCCGATCACCGAGGCCGTGGCCGAGGAGTTCCAGAAAGCCAAGAAAAACGCCATCAAGGTGACGGTCGGCATCTCCGGCACCGGCGGCGGCTTCAAGAAGTTCTGCCGTGGCGAAACCGATTTCTCAAATGCCTCGCGCCCGATCACCGCCAAGGAAATGGAAGACTGCAAGGCCGCCGGCGTCGAATATATCGAAATGCCGGTTGCCTACGACGCGCTGACCGTCGTCATCAACCCCAAGAACACTTTCCTCAAGCAGGTGACCGTCGACGAGCTCAAGAAGATGTGGGAGCCGGCTTCCCAAGGCAAGGTCATGAAGTGGAACGAGGTCAACCCGGCCTGGCCCGATGCGCCGATGAAGTTATTCGGCGCCGGCGCCGACTCCGGCACCTTCGAGTATTTCACCGAGGCCATCGTCGGCAAGCCCAAGTCGTCGCGCGGCGACTTCACAGTCTCCGAGGACGATAACGTGCTGGTCCAGGGCGTCTCCCGCGATGTCAATGCGCTTGGTTACTTCGGCTATGCTTATTATGCTGAGAACATGAACCGCCTGAAGGGGCTGCCGATCGTCAATCCGAAGACCGGCAAGGCGGTCGAGCCGTCTGGCGCCAACGTCGAGAACGCCAGCTATCAGCCGCTCTCGCGCCCGATTTTCGTCTATGTCAAGAAGTCGTCGCTTGACAAGCCGGAAGTCCGTGAATTCGTCGATTTCTACATGAAGAACGCCGAGAAGCTGGTGCGCGAGGTCAAGTACGTACCGCTGCCGAAATCCGCCTATGACGGTAACCTGAAGCATGTCAAGGACAACAAGATCGGCACCGTGTTCGGCGGCAAGAACGAAGTCGGCATCACCATCGAAGATCTGATGAAGCGCGAAGCAAAGATGTAAACTGTGGGCGGGCGCCTTGGCGCCCGTCGCCGGAAGTTCGGCCCCTCCGGGGCCGAACTTTCATCCGGGAGAACCCCCTCAAGTGAATCACGCCATGTCCGCCAACAATGTTTCCGACCTGCATCAGGTCAGCGACCGCTTCTCCAGGAAGTTCACGCGCAATGTCAGCGAACGCCTGATCGAATTCGTGCTGTTCGCTGCCGCCACCGTCTCGGTGCTGACTACGGTCGGCATCGTTTATGTGCTCGTTTCCGAGTCGTACCATTTCTTCCAGCATGTCAGCATCGTAGACTTTCTGACCGACAACCAATGGACGCCGCTGTTCGACGACGCACATTACGGCATCATGGTGCTCGTTTCCGGTACCGTGGTCTCCTCCGGCGTGGCCTTGCTGGTCGCCATCCCGATGGGGACGGTCATCGCCATCTATTTGTCCGAGTTCGCCAACCCGAAGGTGCGCGAAGCGGCCAAGCCCATTCTTGAACTGCTGGGCGGCATCCCGACCATCGTCTTCGGCTACTTCGCACTGTTGATCGTCACGCCGCTGTTGCAGAAGGTCTTTCCCGAACTGCCGGGATTCTCGCTGCTCTCCGCCGGCCTGGTGATGGGCATCATGATCGTCCCCTACGTCGCTTCGCTCTCCGAGGACGCCATGCGCGCGGTGCCGATGAGCATGCGCGAAGGGTCCTACGCGATGGGGGCGACCAAGCTGTACACGGCGCTCCATGTCGTCGTGCCGGCCGCCATTTCCGGTCTCGCCGCCTCCTACATCCTCGGCATTTCCCGGGCGGTCGGCGAAACGATGATCCTGGCGGTTGCCGCCGGCATGCAGCCGAACCTGACCTGGAACCCGATGGAGCCGGCGGCGACCATCACCTCCTACATCGTCCAGGTGGCGCTCGGTGACCTGCCGCACGGCTCGATCGGCTATCAGACCATCTTCGCCGCCGGCCTGATGCTGATGCTGCTGACGCTGGCCTTCAACATGCTTGGGTACTGGCTGCGTCGCAAGTACCGGGAGGTCTACTGATGGCTGTCGATCTGTCCGCCCGCGCGGTGCACCTGCGCGCCCTGATCCGGCGCCACAAGCGCTGGG
>DATIUN010000157.1:0-9471 GCA_035466795.1 Azonexus sp.
GGCTGGCTGCCAGTGCGACAAGGACCTGATTCCGAAGGAAGTCTGCGAGCCGCCGGCTCCGGCCGCCCCGGTCGCCGCGCCGAAGCCCACCGGTGAGAAGATCACCGTCGCCGCCGACGCCCTCTTCGACTTCGACAAGGCCGTGCTGCGCCCCGAAGGCAAGGCCAAGCTCGACGAACTGGTCGCCAAGGCCGGTGCCATCAAGCTCGAAGTGATCCTCGTCGTCGGCCACACCGACCGCATCGGTTCCGATTCCTACAACCAGAAGCTGTCCGAGCGTCGCGCCGCCGCCGTGAAGACCTACCTGGTGTCCAAGGGTATCGAAGCCAACCGGGTCTACACCGAAGGCAAGGGCGAGAAGCAGCCGGTCACTGGCGACAAGTGCAAGGGCAACAAGGCAACCAAGGAACTCAAGGCCTGCCTGCAACCGGATCGCCGCGCCGACATCGAAATCATCGGCACCAAGTAAGCCGCCGCGCTTCATCAAAAGCCCTGCTTCGGCAGGGCTTTTTCTTTTATAGTTTTACAAATAACCTTTCAGGCTGAATCATGCTCAACGCCGACCCTGCCGAACTGGACAAATTCGGCGACCTTGCCCATCGCTGGTGGGACCCGAACAGCGAGTTCAAACCCCTGCACGACATCAATCCGCTGCGCCTCGACTGGATCGATGCCGCCATCGGCCTTTCCGGCAAGCGCGTGCTCGATGTCGGTTGCGGCGGCGGCCTGCTCTCCGAGGGCATGGCGGTCCGTGGCGCCGAGGTCACCGGGATCGACCTCTCGGAGAAGCCGCTCGGTGTCGCCCGCCTTCATCTGCTGGAAAGCGGGCAGAAGGTCGATTACCGCAAGATTTCCGCCGAGCAGATGGCGGCGGAAATGCCCGGCGCCTTCGATGCCGTGACCTGCCTCGAAATGCTGGAGCACGTGCCCGATCCGGCAAGCATCGTGGCGTCCTGCGCGCGCCTGGTGAAACCGGGTGGTCAGGTCTTTTTCTCGACCATCAACCGCAACCCCAAGGCTTACCTGTTCGCGGTCATCGGTGCTGAATACCTGTTGCAGATGCTGCCCAGGGGCACGCACGACTTCGCCAGATTCATCAAGCCATCGGAACTGACGCGCTGGTGCAAGCAGTCCGGCCTGGAGCCTGACGAACTGACCGGCATGACCTACAATCCCCTGACCCGGCACTATGCGCTGGGCCGCGATACCGATGTCAATTATCTGATCCGCGCCATCAGGGATGCTTGACGCTGTCCTCTTCGACCTTGACGGGACGCTGGCCGACACCGCTCCCGACCTGTGCGGCACGGTGAATATTCTGCTGTCCGAGGAAGGTCGACCGCAACAGCCCTTTTCCCGCCTGCGCCCGCATACCTCCGGGGGCGTGCGCGGGTTGCTCGGAGAAGCGTTCGGCATCGAACCGGCGCATCCCGACTACATCCGCCTGGCCGCCCGCTTTCTGGAAATCTACGCCGGGCGACTATGCGAACTGTCGACGCTCTTCGACGGCAGTCCCGCCCTGCTCGACACCCTGGAAAACCGCGGCATCGCGTGGGGCATCGTCACCAACAAGCGGGCGCGCTTCACCGATCCGCTGGTCGAAGCACTTGGCCTCAGCCGGCGCACCCCTTGCGTGGTTAGCGGCGACACGACGGCGGAAGCCAAGCCATCGCCAATGCCGATCCTGCATGCCTGCGCCTTGCTGGACCGCGCGCCACAGCGCACCCTCTACGTCGGCGACGACCGGCGCGACATCATTGCCGGGCAGGCTGCGGGAACGCTGACGGCAGCCGTCTCCTACGGCTATCTCGGCTCTAGCGGCCCGGTAGATACCTGGGGGGCGGATTTCATCGCCAACCACCCGGCCGACCTCGCCTCTTACCTGTTCAGTTCAGACGCGCCGAGATAAGCAGGTTGCGCGGTGTCAGGCGGCGTTCGCAAAACTGCCCGAGATCGACCGAATATCCGTCATTCTCCAGTCGCACCGCCAGATCCAGCACCAGCCAGACCTCCAGCGGACGGCGGAAAGCATGGCGCACGATCGACAGGCGCATGACCTCGCGCTGGCGTTCCCAGCCCCGCCGCTCCAGCATCTCCATCCGCTGCGCGGTGGGCGCCGCAATGCGTTCGCGCGCGCACATCAGCGCCATGAACCCGGCAAAGCTTCCGCGCGCCCAGGCCGCCGGCACCGGACGGAAATTCAGGTAATCATCCATTCCACTTTCCAGCCTGCGCCAGGCATCGAATCCCAGCTTCCAGGCCATTTCGCGGTCCCGCTGACGCGCCTGGCGCGGCGCGGCAGTCACCGACTCGGTCACCGCGAGCCGGACATCGTCGCCGCTCAAGGGCGTCTGCAGCGGCCCGGACAACGGCAGGTACTCCCTTTCGATGCCAAGGTGGTAACAGCACGGCGCCAGATCGAGCGCTGCCAGCCCCTGTCCGGCAGCCCCGGCGACCAGCGCCCGATGCAGGTGTCCGCAGGCATGCAGCGCCACGGCGTGACCGCCACATTGCAGCAGGGTCTCCGGCAAGGTCACATCGGTTGCCACGAAGCATTGGGCGACGCCTGCACGACCGGCCAGATGCTCGCCGTCGACACACAGTGCCCGGTCGATTTCGAGCGTAGTTACACGCACTTGCCAGTAAAGGGCGAGCAAGCGTCCCAGATGCCCCTTGCCGCCACACCAGTCGACCACCGGCTGGCCACTACGGGCGACACTGGCGGCGAAGGCTTCGATCTGCGCCTGCTTGCGGCCGGGAATCCCGTGTGCCCAGAAGTGGCCATGATCCGGCAAGGCTGATGCATGACACGCCGCGACCTGCGCCAGATCCGGCAATACCGCCAGGTCGCCGACATGCCGCGCGACAAAGCTCGCCGCCGCTTCGCCATCGTTGGCTAGCCGCACCTGTTCCGCATCGTCAAGTGCGAGCAGTTCGGCAGCAAGCGCCGGCCATTCCAGGCACCAGTCGGGGCGGATTTCGCGAAACGGCTGGGCATGCCACAGGGGTCGGAACGCCGAAAGGCAGTTGTCCAGCGCCTGCTGGCGCTGCGCCAGCGTCATTTGACCACGGCCAGTCGCTCCCGTCGCCGGTAACCGATGAAGGCGGGAATGATCGCCAGCGCAACCAGCGCGATGCCCAATCCCAGCGGCCAGCGAACCGGCCGGTTCCACTCGCGCCGGGCATTGGCGCGGTCGACGGCGTCAATGCGCTGATATTTCAGGATATTGTTGCCGACGTCGTTGGGTTTCCGGTTCTTCAGCCAGCGGTGGCCAAGGGTGTAGCTCTTCGGGTGAAGGCCGAAGTCCCATGGCGCATCGTGGTGCAGGATGCGGTTCATCTGGCGGACGATCTGCAGACGCTCCGGCGAGTTGTCCATGTTCTTCATCCGCGCGAACAGTCGGTCGAACTCCGGATTGGCGTAATTGGAGGCGTTCTCGCCGCCCTTGGCGACCTTGCTCTCGTTGCCGTCGAGCAGGAAGAAGAAATTCTCCGGGTCCGGGTAATCGGCATTCCAGCCGAGGTAGTAGAGCTGGACATTGCCCTTGCGGATCTTGTCCTGGAAGCGGTTGAAATCGGTCGAGCGGACGACGAGCTGGGCGTCGATCTTGGCGAACTGCCGGGTCAGCCAGTCGAGCCGTGATTTTTCACCCATGCCGCCGCTGGTTGTATCGAGATAGATGACCAGCGGCTCGCCGCTCTTCTCGTCACGTCCGTTCGGATACCCTGCCTCGACCATCAGGCGTTTCGCGACGTCGACCGGTCTGCGCCGCGGCTTGCCATCAACCCAGTCATAAACCACCGAATTCAGGCCGTCCTCGCCGCCCTCATACCCGAAGATGCCTGGCGGCAGCGGGCTCTGGGCAGCGATGCCGCGACCATTCTGGAATATCGAGATGTACTCCTCCTGGTCGACAGCGATCGAAATCGCCTGCCTGAGCCTGGTCGCCCGCTCGTTCAGGCCGCCAACCACCGGATCGAGCATGTTGAAGCCCATGTAGAACGTCGATGTCTTGACCGAGGTCAGCAGACGGATGCCTTTGTCGCGCATTTCATCGGTGAGCGCCACATCGCCGCCGACATTGACGCGCACCGCCTGGTCGAAACTGTCCGACGAAATCCCCGAGGCATCGTAATAGCCCTGCAGGAACTTGTTCCAGTAGGGAATCGCCTCCTTCTCGCGGGTAAAGACCGCCTGCTCGACGAGGGGCAGGGGCTTGCCGCAGTCGTCCAGCAAGCCGGCCGCGCGGTCGCCCGCCTCGCCTTCGCAGGGATAGGTCTGGCGACCACCAAAATTGGGATTGCGCGAGAGCACCATGCGGCGGTTCGGATCGTTTTCGCTGAGCATGAACGGCCCGGTGCCGACCGGCCACCAGTCCAGCGTCAGGTTCTTGGCGGCCATGCCCGGCTGGGCGTAGAAGCGATCAACCTCGCGCGGCACCGGCGCGAAAAATGGCATCGCCAGCCAGAAAAGGAACTGCGGATACTTGCCCTTGATGCGAATCCGCCAGGTGTGGCGATCGACCTTTTCGACCCCCGACAGCGGATAGGCATCGAGGTCGAGCCACTCGCCCGCCGGCACCTGCCGGGCCGCATTTTGCAGCGTCTCGCCCAGTTCCTTGAGGCCGACGATCTTGTCGGCCATCATGCCGAAAATGGGTGAATGCAGGCGCGGGTGGGCGAGTCGCTTCATCTGGTAGATATAGTCATCGGCCGTCAGTTCGCGCGTACCGGTTTGCGGGAAATCGGGGATCTTCTGCCGCCCGTCGGCCACGTTTTTGCCCGAATATAGCGGTTGACCGCGCTCATCCAGCGCGAAGGCCGGATGCGGCTGATAGCGTATGTCAGGCTTCAGGCGCAATTCGTAGACGCTCTCGGCAATCGAGTCGAGCGGCGCGTCGGCCGCCAGCTCCCGTCCCTGGACATCGAAAAATCGGGGCTGAGGCACCTGCTCCAGCGTCGCGGGAATCAGCGTATACGGGCGCTTCAGGTAGTGGTACTGCAGCGGCGGCTCATAGATCTGCCCGGTAAAGGTGATTTCGTCCTCGGTGTAGGACTGGGCCGGGTCGAGATGCTTGGGCCGGTCGGTAAAGGCGGCGTAGAGAATGTTGCGCTCGGCATCGGCCGCCGGATACGGATCGTTCCATGCCTGGCCGCAACCGGCCAGCAAGACGACGGATGCAAGTTGTATCAGGATTTTCGGCATGAGTCGAAGTGTAACAACTTGACCGCATCCCTGCCCATTGCCGACAATGGCCGAATACCTGAAACCAAGAGGCAAACCATGCTCGATACGAAAATTCCGGACTTCACGCTGCCCGCCACCGGTGGTCACGACTTCAACCTGGCGGCGCAGGCCGGCAAGGTCGTCGTGATCTATTTCTACCCCAAGGACAGCACCCCGGGCTGCACCACGGAAGCGCAGCAGTTCCGCGACCAGTACCCGCAGTTCGTCGCGGTCGACGCGGTAATTCTGGGCATTTCACGGGACAGCCTCAAATCGCATGAAAATTTCAAGGCCAAACAGTCGCTGCCTTTCGAACTTGGTGCCGATACCGACGAAACGGTATGCAAGCTGTTCGCGGTCATGAAAATGAAAAACATGTACGGCAAGCAGGTCCGCGGCATCGAGCGCAGCACTTTCATCATCGACCGCAACGGCATACTGCGCCGCGAGTGGCGCGGCGTGAAGGTACCCGACCATGCCCGGGAAGTCCTCGATTTCGTCAACACCCTCTAACCTCGACAAAGGCCCATTTCATGCCGCGCAAGCCCGCCGCCAGGAAACCCGAAGTAACCAAGATCTTCGTTCTCGACACCAACGTCCTGATGCATGACCCGAGTTGCCTCTACCGTTTCGAGGAGCACGACATCTTCCTGCCGATCATGACGCTCGAAGAACTCGACAACAACAAGAAAGGCATGTCGGAAATCGCCCGCAACGCCCGCCAGGCCTCGCGCACGCTGGACGAAATGCTGGCGCACGACGGCGTCGACATCGACGAGGGTATCGATCTCTACGGCCCCTCGGCCAAGCTGGCCAGCGGCCGCCTCTACCTGCAGACCGAAGCGATCAGCGCCGAACTGCCGCAGGGCCTGCCGACGTCCAAGGTCGACAACCAGATCCTGTCGGTCGTCATCCACCTGCAGAAGAAATTCCCCAAGCGTCCGGTCATCCTGGTGTCGAAAGACATCAACATGCGTATCAAGTCGCGGGCGCTCAACCTGCTGGCCGAGGATTACTTCAACGACAAGGTGCTCGAGGATACCGACATCCTCTACACCGGTACCCGCGCCCTGCCCGACAATTTCTGGAGCAAGCACGGCAAGGGCATGGAATCCTGGAAAAAGGAAACCAGAACCTATTACAAGGTGACCGGACCGCTCTGCCCGCAACTGCTGGTCAACGAGTTCGTCTGGCTGGAAAGCGACGGCTTCGCCGCCATCGTCAAGGAAGCCGCGGGCAAGAGCGCGGTACTCGAAACGCTGATCGACTACACGCACCCGAAAAATGCCGTGTGGGGCATCACCGCGCGCAATCGCGAACAGAACTTCGCGCTGAACCTGCTGATGAACCCGGAAATCGACTTCGTCACCCTGCTCGGCCAGGCCGGCACCGGCAAGACCCTGCTGACGCTGGCCGCCGGCCTGACCCAGGTACTTGAAAGCAAGCAGTTCGTCGAGATCATCATGACCCGCGTCACGGTCCCGGTCGGCGAGGACATCGGCTTCCTGCCCGGTACCGAGGAAGAGAAGATGGCGCCGTGGATGGGCGCGCTCGAGGACAATCTCGATGTCCTGACCCATATTGACGAAGGCAACGGACCCTATGGCGGCGAGTGGGGCAAGGCCGCCACCCATGACATCATCCGCTCGCGGATCAAGGTCAAGTCGCTCAACTTCATGCGCGGCCGCACCTTCCTGAAGAAATACCTGATCATCGACGAGGCGCAGAACCTGACGCCGAAACAGATGAAAACCCTGGTCACCCGCGCCGGCCCAGGGACCAAGGTGGTCTGCCTCGGCAATATCGCGCAGATCGACACACCCTACCTGACCGAAGGCAGTTCCGGCCTGACCTACGTCGTCGACCGCTTCAAGGGCTGGCCGCATTCCGGTCACATTACGTTACAACGTGGCGAGCGTTCCCGCTTGGCCGACCATGCAGCCGAAGTGCTATAATTCGTTTCAATAATTAAAGGGGCCGTGTCAGTGACACGGCCTTTTCGTTTCAGCCACGGGCTGTCTCCGCCGGAGGAAATTCTTGAAACGTCGCGATTTTCTGGCATCTGCCGCTGCACTGTCCCTGTTTTCCGCCGAAGCACTGGCCGCAAAAAAGAAGTCTGAAGCCAAACCGGCATCAAAACCCGCCGCCGGGAAACCAACCACAAGTCGCAGCCGCGCAAAGCCGGTTCCTGCGTCGACCCAGTCGCGTGGACCAGTCGTCCACACCGCCGAAGATCCGATCACCGAAAAGCCGCCGCAGGGCACCTCGGCCAGTCGCCTGCCACCGGTCAAGGCAGCGGAACCACCTGCGGACTGGCGTACCTACGAGATCTCGACAACGGTCACCGTCAAGGCCGCCACCGGCCAGACGCGTCTGTGGCTGCCCCTGCCACTCAATCAGGACACCCTCTTCCAGCGCACCCTTGGCCACAGTTGGGACGGCAATCCGAAAATGTCCAGCATGCGCCGCCTTCCCGACGGCGACCTCGAGGTATTCCATTCCGAATGGTCGGACGGCAGCGAAGCTCACTTCCAGATCAAGACGCTGGTGACGACGGCGGACCGTCATTTCGATATCACCAAGCGGACTATCGCCCCCGAACGCGAGGACATTCTCCGGCGCAATCTGCAATCCTCACAACTGATTCCCAACGACGGCCTGGCGCACCAACTGGGCGAACGGATCGTCGGCCGGATCAAGGATCCCGTTGCCCAGGCCAAAGCAATCTATGACTGGGTCGTGGACAACACCATTTACGATACCGCCCTGCCCGGCTGCGGCAACGGGAACATCAACCAGCAGCTCATACGCGGACAGTACGGCGGCCGTTCGGCTGACATCAATGGGCTGTTCGTGGCGATCTGTCGCGCCATCGGTATTCCCGCGCGTTGCGTTTACGGCTTGCGCGTCGGCCCTTCGCGGCTTTTCCGCAGTCTGGGGCTGAACGGCGAGGATGCGACCCGGGCGCAACACGTCCGCGCCGAATTCTACGTTCCCGGCTTCGGCTGGATCCCGGTCGACCCCAGCGATGTCCGGCGCGCCGTTGCCATGGAGGGGCTTTCGGATCGCGACAGCAAATTGCAGTCGCTACGCAAGATACTGTTCGGCGTCTGGGAAATGAACTGGATTGCCTTCAATGTGGGAACCGACGTGGAACTCCCTGGCCGCCAGACCCGGATCCCGTTCCTGTTGCTTCCGCAACTGGAGGCAGAGGGCAAGCTGCGCGACGGCACGGACCCGGCCGGCTTCGCATACACCATCAAGGCACGCCGCCCGGTCGAAAGCTAGCCGCAGGCCGTCAATAGTCGGACGGGCGCCCTGCACCGCCGCCGGCCAGGCTTTCGAAGCGCGTGTACTCGCCGAGGAAAGCCAGCCTGACGGTACCGGTCGGACCGTTACGCTGCTTGCCGATGATGACTTCAGCAATCCCCTTGTCCGGGGTATCGGGCTTGTAATACTCCTCGCGGTACATCATCAGGATCACGTCGGCATCCTGCTCGATGGCGCCCGATTCACGCAGGTCGGACATCATCGGCCGCTTGTCGGTGCGCTCCTCGACCTTCCGCGAAAGCTGCGAGAGAGCGACGATCGGCACCTGCAATTCCTTGGCCAGCGACTTGATCGAGCGCGAGATTTCCGAGACCTCGGTCGCCCGGTTCTCGCCCTGCCGGTTGCCGCTCATCAGCTGAATGTAGTCGATGACCAGCAGGCCGAGCTTGCCGCCATACTGGCGCGCCAGACGGCGGGCGCGGGCGCGGAGGTTGGACGGGGTCAGACCGCCCGTTTCATCGATATAGATGGGGGCTTCGTGCAGCTTGCCAAGTGCGAACGACAGCCGCGACCATTCATCGTCATTCAGGCGACCGGTTCGGACGCGCGTCGAATCGAGGCGACCGATCGACGCCAGCATCCGCATCGCCAGTTGTGTCCCGCCCATTTCCATCGAGAAGACCCCGACCGGCAAACCGGTGTCCACGGCGACGTTTTCAGCGATATTCAACGCGAAGGCCGTTTTACCCATCGACGGCCGGCCGGCGACGATGATCAGGTCACCCGGCTGAAAACCCGAAGTCTTCTGGTCCAGGTCGACAAAGCCGGTGGGTACGCCCGTGATGTCGGAAGGATTGTCTCGGTCGTGCAGTTCCTGTATCCGCTCGACCACCTGGGTCAGCAGCGGGTTGATATGGACAAAGCCCTCGCTGTGCCCGGCGCCCGCCTCGGCGATCTTGAATATCTTGGACTCA
>DATIUN010000158.1:0-7355 GCA_035466795.1 Azonexus sp.
CGACTCGACGGTGTGCAGCGCCACTGCCAGAAAGCGCACCAGATAGGCATAGACCAGCGCAGCGATGCCGCCGGTCAGCAACAGGCCGGGGTTAGTGCCGAACCAATGCTCCCACTGGCCGGCCAGCCAGTTGTCGAGGCGGGTCACCGGAATCAGCACCCCGACGGCGATGACCGCGCCCGGCACCGCGTAGCCGAGTCCAACCAGCCGGTTGAGGCCGCTCGCCAGCGTGCTCTTCGACAGGCGCGCGCCATACGCCATCAGCAGTGCCAGCAGGACGCCGATCGCCGCGGTGACACCGGCCAGCAGGAAACTGTTGCGCGACAGCAGCAGGAAACGTTCGCCGAACTGGGCATCGCCCTCGGTCAGCGCCATCTTGAGCAGCAGCAGCGCCGGCAATATGAACCCGAGGAGCAGCGGCAGCAGACAGCCGACAAACGCGAAGAATGCCGAAAATCCGCGCAGACGGGCGCCGGCCAGCGGCCGGTTGCGGCCGGTCGTATTGTGGTAACGGGCCCGGCCGCGCGAAATGCGTTCGGCCATCAGCAGGAACAGAACAAAGGAGAGCAGCATGGCCGCCAGTTGCGCCGCGGCGACCCGGTCGCCGAGCGAAAACCAGGCGCGGTAAATGCCCGTCGTAAAGGTGTTGACCGCGAAATAGGCGACCGTGCCGTAGTCGGCCAGCGTTTCCATCAGCGCCAGCGCGACGCCGGCGACGATCGCCGGTCGCGCCAGCGGCAGCGACACCGCGAAGAAGGCACGCCACGGCCCCATGCCCAAGGTGCGCGCCGCTTCCAGCATGCCGCTGGCGCGCTCGAGAAAGGCCGTGCGGACCAGCAGATAGACATACGGGTAAAGCACGCAGACAAACATCAGGATGGCGCCCGGCAGGCTCCGGACGTCGGGAAACCAGTAGTCGCCGTGCTGCCAGCCGAACGCCTCGCGCAATGCCGTCTGCAACGGGCCGACGAACTGCAGGAAGTCGGTATAGACATAGGCCATGACATAGGCCGGCATGGCCAGCGGCAGGACCAGCGCCCATTCGAAGAAACGGCGGCCGGGAAAATCGTGCATGGCGGTCAGCCAGGCGGTGGTGACGCCGAGGGTTCCCACCCCGACCCCGACCCCGAGGCACAGCCAGAGCGAGTTCAGGATGTATTCCGGGAGCACCGTCGCGGCCAGATGCGACCACGTTGCGCTGGTTCCGCCGACAAAGATGTTGAGGCCGACGCTGGCCACCGGTAGCCCCGCCAGCAGGGCGACGATCACGGCAACAGCAAGCAGCGGGGAATGTTTGGAGGCACGCATGACAGTGAATGCGAATTATAATCGACCGCTATGTCTCAACTTGAGTTAAATGGCGTCGTCCAGCGCTACGGCAGGCACACCGTGGTCGATGGCGTCGACTTCCGTCTCGCCAGCGGGCAGATCGCCTGCCTGCTCGGCCCGTCCGGCTGTGGCAAGACGACGCTGCTGCGCTGCATCGCCGGCTTCGAGGAAATCGCCGCCGGCGAAATTCGCGTGCGCGGCGAAGTCGTCAGCGCGGCCGGTCGCCGCCTGCCTCCGGAGAAACGGCGGATCGGCATGGTCTTTCAGGACTACGCGCTGTTCCCGCACCTGACGGTCGAGCAAAACGTCGCCTTCGGACTCGACCGCAAGTTGCCGGATGAGGCGCACCTGCGCGTCCGTCAGTTGCTCGCCACGGTCGGCCTGCACGGCCAGGGCGACAAGTTTCCGCACGAACTTTCCGGCGGCCAGCAGCAGCGCGTCGCGCTCGCCCGCGCGCTCGCCCCGCGCCCTGAGCTGATCCTGCTCGACGAACCTTTCTCCAATCTCGACGTCGGCCTGCGCGAACGGCTGTCGCTCGAGGTCCGGGAAATCCTCAAGCGCGAGGGGTCGACCGCAGTCATGGTCACCCACGATCAGCACGAGGCCTTCGCGATGGCCGATGAGATCGGCATCATGTACGAGGGGCGCATCCAGCAATGGGACGTGCCCTACAACCTCTATCACCGCCCGGCCAACCGCTTCGTCGCCGATTTCATCGGCCAGGGGGTACTGTTGCCGGGCATCGTCGCCGGTGGCACCAACGTCCAGATGGAACTCGGCAAGCTCGTTTCGGACGTGCCGGTCGAATGCAGCGAGACCTGCACTGACTGCCACGACGGCTGCGACGTCGATGTGCTGCTGCGCCCGGACGACGTCGTGCACGATGACCGCAGCCCGCTGCAGGCCGAGGTGCTGCACAAGGCCTTCCGCGGCGCCGATATCCTCTATACCCTGCGCCTCGAAAGCGGCGCCGAAGTTCTGTCGCTGGTCCCCTCGCACCACAACCACGCGCTCGGCGAAAAAATCGGCATCCGCCTCGATGCCGACCACGTGATCGCCTTCAAGAAGCCGGGCCACTGAGCGTCCGATGATTCCCTTTCTCGGACCGTTCGACCCCCTGCCGCCGGTCGCATCGGCCCGGGCCGACATGGGCGGCCTGCTCGCCGTCGGCGGCGACCTCTCCGCCGACCGCATTCTCGACGCCTACCGGCAGGGCGTCTTCCCGTGGGGCACGGTCGAGCACCAGCCCTTGTGGTACAGCCCCGATCCGCGCATGGTGCTGTTTCCGGCCGAATTCCGCCTCAGCGCCTCATTGCGCAAGACCTTGCGCGGCCGGCGCCACGAAGTCCGTTTCGACAGCGACTTCCCCGCCGTCATCGAGGCCTGCGCCGCAATGCCGCGCCCCGGCCAGGACGGCACCTGGATCACGCCGGACATGCAGGACGCCTACATCCGCCTGCATGAACTCGGCTGGGCGCATTCGGTCGAAGTTTATGCAGAAGGCGATCTGACTGGTGGTTTGTACGGCATCGGTATTGGCCGCATGTTCTATGGCGAGTCGATGTTCTCCCGGCGCAGCGACGCTTCGAAGATTGCCTTCGCCCATCTCGTCCGCTATCTTCTCGCCCACGACTTCACCATGATCGACTGCCAGATGCGCACCGAACACCTCGTCTCGCTGGGCGGCCGCGAAATTCCGCGCGACGATTTCCTTAACCGGCTGCAGCGACTGACCCGGGGCGAACCGCAGCACGGTCGCTGGACCGCCGACGGTCTCGACACGAACTGGTAAGCATGGCCCTGCCCGACGATTCCGCGCTGCCCTTCTCGCTGTTGCAGTTCTATGCGACCTCGCCCTATCCGTGCAGCTATCTGCCCGGGCGCGACGCGCGCTCGCAGGTCGCGACGCCGACCCACCTGATCGACGCCGAGGTCTACAGCGCGCTGGTCCGCCGCGGATTCCGCCGTAGCGGCGCCTTCACCTACCGCCCGCACTGCATCAACTGCAAGGCCTGCATCCCGGTGCGCCTGCCGGTTGCCGAACTGCAATACAGCCGCGCCCAGCGCCGCGCCATCCGCAACCATGCCGAATTGACCGTTCGCCAGCGGCCGCTCGCCTTCTTCGCCGAACACTACGCGCTCTACAGCCGTTACCAGAACGCCCGCCACGCCGGCGGCGGCATGGATGAAGACGGCCACGAGCAATACGCGCACTTTCTGTTGCAAAGCAACGTCGACACGCGCCTGATCGAATTTTCCGAAGGCGACACGGTGCGCATGGTCAGCATCATCGACGTGCTGGAAGACGGCCTGTCGTCGGTCTATACCTTCTACGATCCGGATGTCCCCGGCGCCAGCTTCGGCACCTACAATATCCTGTGGCAGGCCAGACAGTGCAGCGCCCTCGAACTGCCCTACCTCTACCTCGGCTACTGGATTGCGGACAGCCGCAAGATGGCCTACAAGTCACGTTTCTCCCCCATTGAAGGCCTCATCGACGGCCACTGGCAAACCCTCGACATTCACGACCACGACCGATGATCCGCCACCTGCTCCTGCTGCTCTCGCTGTTTTTCTGCGCCGTCGCCCACGCCGAGGTCGAACGCATCCCCTACACCTGCGATGACGGCAACCGCCTCGCAGCGGCATTTTCGACCGATAGCGACGGTCGACCGCAAGCAACCCTGTTCATGGGTGGCCGCGAATTCACGCTGCCCCTTGTCCCTGCCGCCTCCGGCGCCCTCTATCGCGATGGCGACCTCCGCTTCCACACCAAGGGCGACGATGCCTTGTTCGAAGACGGCAGGAACCCCATGCGCCGCTGCACGCGCAGCGATGCCGCGCCGCCGCCGGCTGCGGCTACGCCACCGGGCGCGCCAAGCAGCTTCATGGACATCACCGGCAGCGTCGCCTTCCCTGCGCGCGGTGCCCTGCCGGCCGGTGCCGTGCTGGTCATCCGCGTCCAGGATACGTCGCGCGCCGACGCGCCCGCCTTCACGCTCGCCGAACAGCGCATCGAACTCGCCGGTCTGCCGGTGCCGATTCCGTTCAAAATGACGGTCGACCGCGACCTGCTGCGCAAGAACGCGCGCATCACCGTTGCCGCCCGCATCCAGCGCGGCAGCACCCTGCTGTTCATCAACGACACCAGCTACCCGGCATTGATCGACGGCCAGCCGCGCCATGTCGAGATGGTCTTGAAGCAGGTCACCGGCAAGCGGCGTTGATCCTGACCGGCGCGATTGCGCTGGATCAAGGCCGGCCCGCCACGCCTGTGCAACAGTGCCCCCTTCCCAGCGAAAACTGAATCCCATGTTCTCCCGCACCCATCCCCTCTGGCTGGTCGGCTTCCGGCCTTTCTTCGCCCTCGCCTGCCTCGCAGGACTGAGCCTGCCGATTGCCTGGATCCTGATCTTCAAGGGCGTTCTGCCCGCTCCGTCGCAAAACTTCTCGCCGGTCCAATGGCACGCCCACGAAATGTTCTTCGGCTTCGGCTGGGCCGTCCTCGGCGGCTTTCTGCTCACCGCGACCAAGAACTGGGTCGGCATCCGCGGCTATCACGGCGCCACGCTGATGTTTCTTGCGGCGGCATGGGTTTTCGAGCGCATCGGCATGAGCTTCGGCGGCGACTGGCCGATCCCGCTGTTCCTGCTGAGCAACAATCTCTTCCTGTTCTCCATCGTCGCCCTGCTGCTCGCCACGCTGATCCGCTATCGCGACAAGGATAGCTACCGCCGCGACAACATCTTCTTCCTGTTCGTCCTGCCGTTGTTCTGGATCGCCAAGACGGCGCTCCTCTCGCCCGATTACTTCAATGTCGGCTGGAGCATGACCCTCGGCCTGTTCCGCGTCGCTTTCCTGATCATGCTCGAGCGCACGCAATCCCAGTTCATGCGTTCCGCCTTCCAGGTGGAGATCCTGCGCCGGCCGGTGCTCGACGCGGCGATCAAGGCACTGGCCGTCGTCCTCGTCTTCGCCGCCCTGCTGCCGCCCGATCTGGCGGACGACCTCGAACTGATACTCGGCGCGCTGCTCCTCGGTCGCCTCGCCTTCTGGTATCCGCACAAGGCCTTCCGCCGCCTCGACATCGGCATCATGTACCTCGGCTACCTGGCCATTGCCGCGCAACTGCTGATCGACGCCCTGCCGCCACCCGGAGACACCGGCTGGGTCGGTACCGTCTCCGTCCACGTCTTCACCTTCGGCGCCATGGGCCTGATCATCCCCGCCATGATGATCCGCATCGCCAACGGCCACACCGGGCACAAGGTGATTTTCGGCCGCCTGGAAAAGACCGTCCTGTGGATCATGATCGCCGCCTTCTTCCTGCGCCTGATCGGCCCGCAACTCGCCCCCGGCGCCTACCTGCGCTGGCTCGACCTCGCCGCCACCTGCTGGTTCATCGCCTTCGGCCTGCTCGCCTGGCGCTACATTCCCCAGCTAACGCGGGCGCGGGTCGATGGCAAGGAACGCTGACCGCCGCTGGCTGGCGGCGCTGATCGCCGCCGCGCTGACACAACCGGCGCTCGCCGCCAACGTTGTCTGCCATCTCACCTACGGCGGCGAAACGCGGATCGTCAGCGCCGGGCCGACGACCGCGCCCGCGACCATCGCGCCGGTCGCCATCGGCTCCTATTTCCTGTTCCGCATCGTCTTCCGTCAGGAACCTGCCGATCTGGCCGGCATCAAGTTGTACGCCTACGCCGACCGCGACGAAGGGCCGACCATCATCCACCAGGCCGTCTACCCCTATCCGCCGCCGGCAACAATCCATGGCTTCAGCGGCCTCAATTTCGTTTATGAACCGGTGCGCGACGGCGAACTGCAATACTGGTGCGAGTTGCAGGAAGCGCCATGAAAATGGCCTGTTTTTTCCGGTCGACCGCACCCCGCAGGAAGTACCCTTGGGGTGCAGCAGTCATCTTTTTCTGCCTGCAGGCAGCGACGGCAAGCAGCGAATCCGTCACCCTGATCTTCGCCGGCGACCTCATGCTCGCCGACGGCCCCGGCAAGACCATCACCGCCGGCGGCGACCCGCTCGCCCCCTTCGCCGCCATTCTCGACACCGCCGACTACCGCATCGCCAACCTCGAAGTCCCGATCGCCACCGGCGGCCGGCCGCACGCAAGCAAGATCGCCACCTTCCGCGCCGACCCGCAAGTCGTCCCCGTTCTGCACCGCCGCTTCGATGCCGTCTCGCTGGCCAACAACCATTCCGGCGACTACGGTCACGAGGCCTTTGGCGAAACCATGCGGCACCTGTCCAACGCCGGCATCGCGTATTTCGGCGGCGGCCGCAACCTCGCCGAAGCGCACCGGCCGTTGTGGATCGACAAGAACGGCCTGAAGATCGCCGTCCTCGGCTACAACGAATTCAAGCCGCGCGCCTTCGAAGCCGGCGCCAACTGGCCCGGCGTCGCCTGGAGCGAGGACGACCTGGTCATCGCCGACATCCGCGCCGCCAAGTCCGCCGGCGCCGACTTCGTCATCCCCTTCATGCACTGGGGCTGGGAGAAGGAAACGCGGCCGAGCGAGCGCCAGAAAACCTTTGCCCGCAGGATGATCGACGAAGGCGCCGCCCTCGTCGTCGGTAGCCACCCGCACGTCACCCAGGGCGCCGAAATCTACAAGGGCAAGCCGATCATTTATAGTCTCGGCAACTTCGTCTTCGACGGCTTCGACTACCCGGAAGCCCGGCGCGGCTGGCTGCTGCGCCTCAAACTCGACAAATCCGGCGTCCTCTTCTGGGAAACCCTGGCCGCGGAAATCGACGACGCCGGCACCCCGTGGCCGGCATCCGGCGCCTTCACGCCTTGCGGGCGTGGTAGCGAAGAACTCGTACTGGAGTGCCAGAACCCATAATCGAGGGTGTTTAGAGGGACAAACCCTCCTGCCTGCGCAAGGTGGCGCAAAGCGGCACGTCGCGCAATCCGCGGATTCTAGCGGTCGCGCACCGGCAACGGCAGCGCGTTGCTCTTGTCACGACCCCAGAGGTCGAGCGGGTCGCCGACGGAGCGGCGGAGTTC
>DATIUN010000159.1:0-1515 GCA_035466795.1 Azonexus sp.
AGCGACACCTCGGGGTGGGTGGCCAGGAAAGCGCCCAGGCTTTCGTTCTGGATGCGGGACAGGAAGTGCTGGGTGACTTCGACGCTGGAGACTTCTCTGGCGGCCAGTTTCGCGGCAAGCTGGGCCACGCCGAGGTCGTGCAGGTCCAGGTTCAGGGGGAAGGTACTCATTCGATGACTTTCGGCACAAGAAACAGGCCGCGCTCGACGGCCGGTGCGCTCGCCTGGCTGGCTTCGCGCTGGTTGGGTTCGCTGGCGATGTCCTCGCGAAGGCGCAGGGCGACCTCGCCCAATATGGCCGCCGGGTGCGCCAGCGGCTCCACGCCGTCGGTATTGACTGCGTCCATCTGCTCGACCAGCGCAAAAAAACCGTTGAGCTGGCTCAGCGTGCGCTCGGTTTCGTCGGGCCTGAGCTCCAGTCGCGCCAGATTGGCGACACGTTCAATGTCTTTAAATGTCAATGCCATAAGAGGTGATGAAGTAGTGCAGAAGAAGGGGAAAAGCCAGGAACGTTGCCTGAAAGCAGCAGATAAAACATGTTGTAACATCTGGAAATCAGCCGCCAAGACCCGCTGGCTTTACCGGGATGCGTTATTATCCCGCCTTTGGCGTGAAATCAGGGCCGGATACACTCTTTAGGCGCTTTTTAGGCGCTTCAAACGGGTCTCGCAGCTTTGCTCCCGTTCATTCCTCTGTCTGCACACTGATTAATAATAAAAGGCGATGCGGCAACGAAGTTTGCCCATGCCCCAACTGGATTCCTGAATATGTTTGAAGCATTCCGTCGGTACTTTTCGACCGACCTGGCCATCGATCTCGGAACCGCCAACACCCTGATTTTTGCGCGCGACAAGGGTATTGTGCTGGATGAGCCGTCGGTGGTCGCGATTCGCCATGAAGGCGGTCCGCACGGTAAAAAGGTGATCCAGGCCGTCGGCCGCGAAGCCAAGGCCATGCTGGGCAAGGTGCCCGGCAACATCGAGGCCATCCGTCCGATGAAGGATGGCGTGATTGCCGACTTCGTCATCACCGAGCAGATGATCAAGCAGTTCATCAAGATGGTGCATCCGCGCCGCCTGCTCACGCCGAGCCCGCGCATCATCATCTGCGTGCCCTGCGGCTCGACCCAGGTCGAGCGCCGCGCCATCAAGGACGCCGCCGAAGCCGCCGGCGCTGCCGCCGTGTACCTGATTGAAGAACCGATGGCCGCCGCCCTGGGCGCCGGCCTGCCGGTGTCCGAGGCCCGCGGCTCGATGGTCGTCGATATAGGCGGCGGCACCACCGAAGTGGGCGTGATCTCGCTCGGCGGCATGGTCTATAAGGGCAGCGTGCGTGTCGGCGGCGACCGCTTCGACGAGGCCATCATCAACTACATCCGCCGCAACTACGGCATGCTGATCGGCGAGCCGACGGCCGAAGTCATCTAAAAAACCATCGGATCGGCCTTTCCCGGCTCCGAAGTCAAGGAAATGGAAGTCAAGGGCCGCAACTTGTCCGAAGGCGTGCCGCGCAGCTT
>DATIUN010000160.1:0-1545 GCA_035466795.1 Azonexus sp.
AGCAGTTCCAGCGCTTCACTGGCGCTGACGCGGCCGTCGAGCACGGCGGCGATGGCCCGTGAAATCGGCATGTCGACATTGTGTTCGGTCGCCAGGCGCTCCACTTCGTGGGCGGTGGGAACGCCTTCGGCGACATGCCCGAGTTCTTCGAGAATCTGCGGCAGCGACTTGTTTTGGGCCAGTGCCAGACCGACGCGGCGGTTGCGCGACAGGTCGCCGGTGCAGGTCAGGATCAGGTCACCCATGCCTGCGAGGCCCATGAAGGTGTCACGATGGGCGCCGAGCGCCACGCCGAGGCGGGCAATTTCCGCCAGGCCGCGCGTCATCAGCGCGGCACGCGAGTTGAGCCCGAGGCCGAGGCCGTCGCAGACGCCGGTGGCGATGGCCAGCACGTTCTTGACCGCGCCGCCGACCTCGACGCCGATAAGGTCATCGTTGGCGTAGATGCGCAAGCGCCGGGAATGCAGCTGGCGCGCGGCGTTCGTCGCGAATTCGTGATCATTGGCCGCCAGCGTCACGGCGGTCGGCTGCCCGGCCGCGACTTCCTCGGCAAAGCTGGGGCCGGACAAGGCGCCGCAGACGGCTTTCGCTCCCAGTACCTCGGCCACCACCTGATGTGGCAGCTTGCCAGTACCCGCCTCGAAACCCTTGCACACCCACAGTAATGGCAGCGTGCAGCCCAGTTCCTTGAGACGCTCGGCGGTCGGCCGCAGGCCGGCAATCGGCGTCGCCACGACCAGAAGTTCGGCGCCGGCCAGCGAAGTGGCAAAGTCGGTTTCCACGCGCACCGAATCCGGCAACTTGTGGCCGGGAAGGAAACGGTGGTTTTCGCGGGTATTCCGGAGGTCGACCGCGACATCCGCTTCACGCGACCACAGGGTCACGTCGTTCTTGCCGGCAAAGGCGATGGCCAGCGCGGTTCCCCACGCCCCCGCGCCGAGCAGGGTGATCTTCACAGGCCCCAGACCTGCGTCGCGCGCACGTATCCGGTCGCCCCGTCACGGTGGCGAACCTTGGCCCAAACCGGTGCCGCCGGCTCGACAAAATCGACGACGACCCACTTGTCGAGTTCTGCAAGCACCGGCGCATCCGGTTTGTCGGCTTGGCGAATTTCAGCCCTGGGCGCCGTAACCACCAGCGTGCGCCGCTCGCCAAGATTACGCACCTCGATCCAGGCCAGCGTGCCTTCGGCATCGCGGATCTTGGCCATGCCTTCAAGGCGGAGTATCACCTCGACCGGGGTTTGCGCTTTTATAAGGTAGAGTTTCTTGCCCTGCTGCGAGGGCGAATCGTAAAGAATTGCCGCCGGGACGTCGACCGAGCGAAAATCGAGGGCCAGCGCCGTGCCGGCAGCGCCAATCAGAACCAGGGATGCAACGGCACGACACCACATGGCCATGCCTTACTGAATGGAAATTTCGGTCGGGGCTGGCGCCTGTTCCTGCAGGCGCTGCATGTACATGGCCTCGAAATTGACCGGTTGCAGCACGACCGGCGCGAAGCCGGCGCGGGTCACGGCGTCGGAAACAGTTTCGCGTGCATACG
>DATIUN010000161.1:0-6100 GCA_035466795.1 Azonexus sp.
GCATCAACGAGATGCCGGTCGACGTGCAGATGAAGTGGTACGACGTCTGGGGCACCGACCAGACCTACAACCACATTTCGGACGGCTGGTCGTGGGCCTTCGACACGCCGTTCGACTGGTTCAAGCAGAACGCCTCGCGACTTGGCGGCATCAACCAGAACATGGTGGTGTCGTGGCCGGCACGCATCAAGGACAAGGGCGCGTTGCGCGAGCAGTTTGTACACGTCATCGACGTCGTGCCGACCATCCTCGAAGCGGCTGGGATCAAGGCGCCGGTGATGGTGGATGGCATCAAGCAGGCACCGATCGAAGGCACCAGCTTTGCCTACACCTTCGACCCGGCGAATGCCAAGGCGGCGTCGCGGCACAAGACCCAGTACTTCGAGATGATGGGGCAGTGGGCGCTGTACGACGACGGCTGGCTGCTCAGCACCAAGGCCAATCGCGCACCGTGGCAGGCCTTCGGGGCGGCCAATCCCGATCCGCTGAACAACCAGGTGTTCCAGCTCTACAACCTGGGCAAGGACTTCAACCAGACCGAGGACATCGCCGCGCAAAACCCGCAGAAGGTCAAACAAATGCGCGCCCAGTTCCTGGCCGAGGCAAAGAAGCACCAGGTCCTGCCGCTGGATGCGTCGGTCGCGGCCCGCATCGTCGCGCCACGGCCGAACATCACTGCCGGCCGGACGGAAGTTGTCTACACGCGACCGATGGTCGGGCTGCCGCAAGGCGACTCGCCCTTCTTGCTGAACGCGTCCTACACGATCACCGCCGACGTCAACGTGCCGCAGGGCGGCGCCGAGGGCATGATCCTGACCTCGGGCGGACGCTTCGGGGGCTACGGGTTGTATCTGCTCAAGGGCAAGCCGGTGTTCCTGTGGAACCTGGTCGACCTCAAGCGCATCAAGTGGGAAGGCCCCGAGGCGCTCACCCCGGGCCGGCACACGCTGGAGTTCGACTTCAAGTATGACGGCCTCGGCATCGGGACGCTTGCGTTCAACAACATGAGCGGCGTCGGCCGGCCCGGCACCGGCGTCCTGAAGGTGGACGGCAAGGCGGTGCAGACGATCACGATGGAGAAAACGCTACCGATGATCCTGCAGTGGGACGAGAGCTTCGACATTGGCTCCGACACGCTGACCGGGGTGAACGATGCCGACTACAAGCCGCCGTTCGCACTGACCGCCAAGCTGAACAAGCTGACGATCAAGGTCGACCGGCCGCAATTGTCGCCCGCGGATATCCAGAAGCTCGAAGCAGCGATGAAAGGCAAGGACTGACCCTTAGAGTGCTGGCGTCTTTTCGGCGCCAGCCACCCGTTTTCCGGAGGTGGGCGTGTTTATGATGAAAATGGCCGCTTTTTTGCTGTCGACCGCAGCACTGTCCGTCAGCCTGATTCCGTTGCCGGCGCAGGCGCAGGTCAGGGCGGAAGCGCCGGCGGCGCAGGCCGATGGTGCCTTCGCCACCCTGCCGGGGCGCTGGGTGCGGCCGGATGGCGGCTACGTCATCAACATCAAGAGCGTCGATGCCAGCGGCAAGCTGGACGCGTCCTACGCCAACCCGAACCCGCTGCCGTTCTCGAGGGCCGAGGCGACGCGCGATGGCAATACCATCAAGCTGTTCTTCGAGCTGCGCGCCGGCGGCTATAACGGCTCGACCTATACGCTGACCTACGATCCGGCAAGCGACACCCTCAAGGGCGTCTATTTCCAGGCGGTCGCGCAACAGAAATTCGATATCTATTTCATGCGCTACAAATGAGTTCCAGGCGTTGTGTCCTGGTATTTTGTCCGATTGATTGAAATGCAAGGAGATTGACATGAAGAAACTGCCCGCGATCCTCGCCGCCATTGCCCTGACGGCCGCGACCGGGGTTGCCCGCGCCCAGTATCCGATCATGGATATGGTTGCCGACAAGGTGATCCAGAAATACCAGACGTCGACCTGCCAGCAATTGTGGGAGGAAAAGGCGGCGGGTCAAGGCCAGCCCAAGCCCGAGCGGGAGCAGCGTGCTGTCGAGATGCTGCGTAACGACCCCGCGATGCGCACCGCGTTCTTCAACAAGGTTTCGGCGCCCATCGTCAACAAGATGTTCGAATGCGGAATGATTCCATGACCAGACAGCCAATTTCCCAGCCTGTGGCTCGCCGCCTCGCGGGGGCGTTGGTGATCGCCTGCGGGGTTGCCCTCGCCGGAAGTGCGGCGGCGCAGGTGCAGGGCGCGCCGGCCAAAGCGGCACGGACCGGCAAGCCGGCGAAGGCGCAGCCGGCGCCGCAACGCATCTATGAGGAGCGGGCAATGGCCCTGCTCAAGGCGACCAGCGAGCGCCTGGCCGCGGCCAAGGCGCTGTTGTTCACCGCGACCGTCGCCTACGAATTTCCGAGCCGCCTCGGCCCGGCGCTGGTCTACACGACCCGCTACCGTGTCGCCATGCAGCGCCCCGACCGGCTGCGTATTGTCAACCTTGGTGACGGTCCGACCTCCGAGTTCTACTACGACGGCAAGGCGATGATGGCCTTCGCCCCGGCGGAGAACCTGGTTGCCGTCGCCGACGCTCCGCCGACCATCGACGGCGCATTGAAGCAGGCATTCCAGGCGGCCGGCATCTACTTCCCGTTCACCGACCTGCTTGTCGCCGATCCCTACGCGGCGCTCGCCGATGGCGTGAAGACGGCGTTCTACATCGGGCCGTCGGAGGTTGTCGGCGGTGTCCGTACCGAGATGGTGGCGGTGGCGACCGACGACGTGTTCATGCAGATCTGGCTCGGCGCCGAAGACAAGCTGCCGCGCCGCATCCGCGCCGTGTTCAGCGCCGATCCGCTGCGCCTGCGGCACGACATGGAGTTGTCGAACTGGAAGCTCGATCCGCAGTTGCCGGCCGAGACCTTCGTTTCGCAGAAGGCACAGGGCGCGCAGAAGATGGAGTTCGCCCATCCCGTGGCGAAACAGCCGGCGGGAGCGGCGCCGATCACGGTCAGGAAGCAGGCCCCGGCCAGTGCCACCAAGTCTCGAGGGAGCGCGAAATGAATAGGGAACAACCGATGATGAGAGGATTCGCAGCGATTTCCGCCTTGCTTGCCGCGGCGCTTTGGGCGTCCGAGGCCGGCGCCTGGGCCAGTGCCAACCGCTTCGGTGGCGCCACCCAGCATTCCTGGGGCGAAACCAGCCACGAAAACCGCTGGGGCGGCAGCAGCGAGCACGTCGCCGGCGAAGGCACCGAACACACCAACGTCTATGGCGGGACGACCGCCGGCCGTTACGGGGAGGGCGCCTATCACGCCGGACCGGCGGGAGCGGCCTATCGCCCGCCGGGCTATCCGGCATATCCGGCCTATCATCCGCCCGCCGTGGTGCCGGCCTACTCGGCGGGATGTTATGGTTGCGCCGCGGCAGCGGGGGCCATCGTTGGCGTCGCGGCGGGTGCGGCAGTGGCATCGGCCAATACTGCGGCGGCGACTTCGAACGCCTATGCGGCGGGCGTCGCAACCGGCAGCGCGAATGCGGCGGTAGCCACCACGTCGGCCTATAACGCCGGTGTCGCGGCCGGGGCTGCTGGCGCTTCCTACACGATGGGCGTCAATTACGCGACACTGCCCGCAGGATCTTCGCCGGTGACGGTCGCCGGAGCCACCTATTACCTGAGCGGCAATACCTGGTTCAAACCCATGTTCGGGGCGAACGGCGTCTATTACCAGGTGGTGCCGACACCCTGACGGATCGTCGATGCGGCGTGCGAAAATCAGGCAGTTTTCGCACGCCGGGAGTTGAAACATGCGGGTGGTGATCCAGCGCGTCCGTGAGGCGTCGGTTGCGGTCGACGGCAAAATATCGGGAAAAATCGGTCATGGCCTGCTGATCCTCGCCGGTTTCGAGGATGCCGACAGTCTCGACGACCTCCACTGGATGGCCGCCAAGATCGTCAGGATGCGCCTGTTTCCCGATGACGCGGGCGTGATGAACCGCGACGTTCGGGAAGTGGGCGGCGAGATCCTTGCGGTGTCGCAGTTCACGCTGTACGCCTCGGTAAAGAAGGGTAACCGGCCATCGTGGAGCAGGGCAGCGCGTGGCGATATTTCGCAACCCTTGTTCCAGGACTTTGTTGCCAGGCTGGAGCGCGAACTGGGCCGGCCGGTGGCTACCGGGGTGTTCGGCGCCGATATGCAGGTCAGCCTGGTGAATGACGGGCCGGTAACGGTGGCAGTCGATTCAAGATCACCGGAGTGAGTGTGCGCTCGCTTCAGCGGGGAAAGTTGCGCATACCTGTGTGTCCGCGCCGGGGAAATCAGTCGGCGATGACGGTAACGGGGCGGCTGGTGTAAAACTCGTGGCGCTTGTCGAGCAGCGGAATCGTCGTGCCCTTGAGCCGGTTTTCGTGGAGCAAGGCGAGGTCCACATCGGCCACGACAATCTGTTCCTCGTTGATGACGCCTTCGGCGGCGATCCCGTCACGCGCGAAGTGAAAATCCGAAGGCGTGATGATCGACGCCTGACCATAGTGCAGGCGCAGCCCGGCAACCGGCAGATTGCCCACGGTGCTGGTCATCGCGACATAGATCTGATTCTCGATGGCCCTGGCGTGGCAACAGTAGCGCACGCGCAGGAAGCCTTGGCGGTCATCGGTGCATGAGGGCACGAAGACGATCTCGGCGCCTTCCTCGGCAGCCCGCCGCGCCAACTCGGGAAATTCGATGTCGTAGCAGATCAGGATGGCGATCTTGCCGTGGGGCGTCTGGAATACCTTGAGCACGTCGCCGTGGTCACTGTTCCATTTTTCCTTTTCCCAGCGCGTGCGGTGAATCTTGTCCTGCAGATGCACATCGCCAGCCGGTGTGAACAGAAAGGCGGTGTTGAACAATTTTCCGTCGCGCAGGTTTGGATGAGTGCCGCCGATCAGGTAGTAGCCATGCCGCACGGCATGATCGCGGAGCAACTCGATATAAGGCGCAGTGAAGTCTGACAGTCCGCGCACGGCGCTCGGCACGTCCTCGTTGTCCATGAAGGACAGCAGCTGGGTGGTGAACAGCTCCGGCAACAGGACGAACTGCGGGCAGTAGTCGGCGGCGGCATTGAGGACGAAATCGACTTGCTGGACAAAGCCGTCCCAGTCATCAATATGGCGCAACTGATACTGGATGGAGGCGATGCGGACTTTCATGGGAAATCCTTTCCGGGTAATTGGGTTGGCCGTGCCGGATCATAGTCGGGGTTAAGCCAGACGATCAGGCTGGCGTTGCCGACCGATTCGTCGTCCTTGGGTATATATCCGTGCAGGATGCCGCAATAGTCGAAACCTTCGTCAAGCTGGAAACGCAACACCGGATCGTAGAACTCGCCCCAGATCACGCGTTTGGCGTATTCTGCCGGCGTCATGGTGGTGGCGTGCCGGTGGTAGCCGGGTAGCCGACCGCCGGCGATGATGCGCTTGAGATTCATCTTCCGGCAAAGCGTGCGCCGTGCCTCGTAAAGTGCGTGTCCAATGCCATGACCGCGTGCGTCAGGGCTGACACACACCTCGGCGCCATACAGGGTGTGACCGTGCGTGGGGTCATGCGTGTTGAAATTGCCGTTGTTGGTGATACTGCTCCAAGTGTGGTGCAAGCTATAGTCATCCCACAGGATAACGAGCGAAATCGCGATACCAACCAGTTGTCCGTCCAATTCCGCTGCGAACTGCCCGTTTGGGAAAGTCTCCAGCAGGTTTTCGAACTGTTCCTGCCGGAACGCTGGAATCGACGGATAGACACGGCGCTGTAGAGCAATGGCCGAATCAATGTCGCTGTGGCACAGGTTGCGGATTAGAAGCATCGGTGAGGACGAGCGCCGTTATGGTCGGTCGCTTTAATTAGATTTGGCTCAAGTTTAACGCGCAGCGTTTTCGGGCGCACGCAAAAGTTGGGTCAATTTCCGAACAGCACCTGCTTCGGTCGTCACTGTGATCGTCGGGCTGCCTTCTACGGCAAGATAATGATTTCCGGGCGTTCCGCGACGAATTCCAGCCGCGGAGACAGGGCCTCGGTGACAACAACCCGGCTGTCGCGGTCGACGCGTAAAACGAGGCCGATTTCCATTTGTTTAGCCATCGCGTGCCAGGCGTCGGGCC
>DATIUN010000162.1:0-2853 GCA_035466795.1 Azonexus sp.
GTCGTCATTGCCAAGCGCAATCGCGGCCTGAACTCGGCTTTCACCGTGCGCAAGATTTCATCCGGCGAAGGCGTCGAGCGTACCTTCCAGACTTATTCCCCGCTGGTTGCTTCGGTTGAAGTCAAGCGTCGCGGCGATGTCCGTCGTGCCAAGCTGTACTACCTGCGCGAGCGTTCGGGCAAGTCGGCGCGGATCAAGGAAAAGCTGACCCGCAAGTCGGCCGCTTAAGCGGTTTATTGCGGTTCAAAGCAGAAGGGGCGCCATGGCGCCCCTTCTTGTTTTTGGTTTTGACCCGAAATCGGGCGTCGACCGCGCCCCGCAGGAAGTATCCTTGGGGTGCAACAGGTGTTCTTCAGGCCTGCCTTTTGTCCTTCTCGATCAACGCATAGGCCGAATGGTTGTGGATGGACTCGAAATTCTCCGATTCCACCACGTAGGACTCGATGCGGCCTTCGGCATTGAGGCGGGCGGCGACGTCGCGGACCATGTCCTCGACGAACTTCGGATTGTCGTAGGCGCGCTCGGTGACGAATTTTTCGTCGGGGCGCTTGAGCAGGCCGAACAACTCGCACGAGGCCTCGGATTCAACCAGTTGGACCAGTTCCTCGATCCAGACGAAATCGTTGGTACGGGCGGTGACGGTGACGTGCGAGCGCTGATTGTGCGCGCCACGCTCGGAAATTTTCTTGGAGCACGGGCAGAGACTGGTGACCGGCACGACGACCTTGACCGAGGTGATGATGTCATTGCCGGAAATGTCGCCGATGAAGGTGGCGTCGTAGTCCATCAGGCTCTGAACGCCGGAAACCGGGGCGGTCTTGTTGATGAAGTAGGGGAAGTTCATCTCGATATGGCCGGTTTCGGCTTCGAGCTTGGCAATCATGTCGCGCAGCATGATCGGGAAGTTCTCGACTGAAATCTCGCGTTCGTGGCTGTTCAGGATCTCCACGAAGCGCGACATGTGGGTGCCCTTGAAGTTGTGGGGCAGGCCGACATACATGTTGAACAAGGCGATGGTGTGCTGGATGCCGGCCGACTTGTCCTGCACCTTGATCGGGTGGCGGATGGCCTTGATGCCGACCTTGTTGATGGCGATGTGACGGGTATCCGCAGTATTTTGAACGTCGGGGATGGGGCAGGTAAGGTTGTTCATGGGTGCTGTTCTATCCAGATTATTGTGTTTCGGCGCGGGCGCGCACTGCGCGAACGATGCCATCCTTGTCGAGGCCAAGTTCAGCCAGAAGCTGACCCTGTTCGCCGTGATCGATGAAACGGTCGGGTAGACCGAGGCGCAGTAGCGGCACCTTCATCCCCCGTTCGGCAAGCACGCGTTCGATTTCGGAACCCGCGCCGCCAATGATGGAGTTTTCTTCGATGCTGACCAGCAGGGAATGGTTCCCGGCCAGTTGAACAATCAGTTCGGCATCGATCGGCTTGACGAAGCGCATGTTGGCGACGGTGGCATCGAGTTCATCGCCGGCAGCGACGGCGCTGGCCACCAGGCTGCCGAAGGCGAGCAGCGCAACACCCTTGCCCTGGCGGCGGATTTCGCCCTTGCCCAGCGGCAGGGTATCCAGGTTCATCGCCGGCACGCAGCCGCTACCGCCACCGCGCGGGTAACGGACCATGCTCGGGCAGTCCAGAGCGAAGGCGGTGGACAGCATCGCGCGGCATTCGGCTTCGTCGGCCGGCGTCATGACCACCATGTTGGGAATGCAGGTGACGAATGACAGGTCGAAGGTGCCGTGGTGCGTCGGGCCATCGGCACCGACCAGGCCGCCGCGGTCGACCGCGAAAACGACCGGCAAATTCTGCAAGGCGACGTCGTGAATCAACTGGTCGTAGGCGCGCTGCAGAAAGGTGGAATAGATGGCGACGACCGGCTTCAGCCCTTCGCAGGCGAGGCCCGCGGCGAAGGTGACGGCATGTTGCTCGGCGATGCCGACATCGAAATAGCGCGCCGGGAATTCCTCGGCGAAGCGGACCAGGCCGGAGCCTTCGCGCATGGCCGGAGTGATGCCGACCAGCCTGCTGTCCACCCTGGCCATGTCGCACAGCCAGTCGCCGAAAACCTGGGTATAGGTCAGTTTGCCGGGACCCTTGGCGGCCTTGATGCCTTCGCCTGGCGCGAACCTGGCGACGCCGTGGTAGAGGATCGGGTCCGCCTCGGCCAGCTTGTAGCCCTGCCCCTTCTTGGTGATGACGTGCAGGAACTTGGGGCCCTTGAGCTGGCGCAGGTTCTCCAGTGTCGGGATCAGCACGTCGAGATCATGGCCGTCGATCGGGCCGAAGTAGTGGAAGCCGAATTCCTCGAACAGCGTGCCCGGGGCGATCATGCCCTTGACGTGCTCCTCGGCGCGGCGCGCCAGTTCGAGCAGCGGCGGCGCCAGCTCGAGCATGTGGCGGGCACCCTGACGGGCGGCGTTGAAGGTCTTGCCGGACATCAGGCGGGTCAGGATGTTGTTCAGGGCGCCGACCGGCGGCGAGATCGACATCTCGTTGTCGTTGAGAATGACCAGCATGTCGGCATCGGCGACGCCGGCGTTGTTCATCGCCTCGAACGCCATGCCGGCTGACATCGCGCCGTCACCGATGATGGCGATCGCCTTGCGCGCCTCACCCTTGTGCTTGGCAGCCAGCGCCATGCCCAGGGCGGCCGAGATCGAGGTCGAGGAATGGCCGACGCCGAAGGTATCGTAGGGGCTCTCGCTGCGCTTGGGGAAGCCGGAAACGCCGCCATGCATGCGCAGGCGATTCATGCCTTCACGGCGTCCGGTCAGCACCTTGTGCGCGTAGCACTGGTGGCCGACGTCCCAGACCAGGCGGTCCTCCGGCGTATTGAAGACAGCGTGC
>DATIUN010000163.1:0-2809 GCA_035466795.1 Azonexus sp.
CATCAAGGAATGGAAGAAATATCCGATTTCGGTGTCGACCGGCGTCAATACGCTGTTCAACGGCCTGCTCAACCAGCCGGATTTTGCGACCATCGACTTCTCGACCATGAAGCTCTCGCTGGGTGGCGGCATGGCGGTCCAGGCACCGGTCGCCGCGCGCTGGCAGAAAGTGACCGGGTCACCGCTGCTGCAGGCCTACGGCCTGACCGAAACGTCGCCGGCAGCAACCATCAATCCGTTGAATCTCAAGGAATTCAACGGCTCGATCGGCCTGCCGATTTCGTCGACCGAGGTATCGATTCGCGACGATGACGGCAAGGAAGTTCCGATAGATCAAGTTGGCGAAATCTGCATCCGCGGCCCGCAGGTCATGGCGGGTTACTGGCAGCGCCCCGACGAGACGGCCAAGGTGATGTACGCGGACGGCTTCCTGCGCACCGGCGACATGGGTTACATCGACCATCTTGGCTATGTTTATCTGGTTGACCGCAAGAAGGACATGATTCTCGTCTCGGGCTTCAACGTCTATCCGAACGAGGTCGAGGAAGCTGTCGCCATGCATGAAGGTGTCGGCGATGTGGCGGCCATTGGCGTGGCCGACGAAAACTCGGGCGAAGTGGTCAAGATTTTCGTCGTGCGCAAGGATCCGAACCTGACTGCCGAGGAAATCATTGCCCACTGCCGCAAGCATCTGACCGGCTACAAGGTGCCGAAGCAGGTCGAGTTCCGCGCCGACCTGCCGCGTACCAATGTCGGCAAGATCCTGCGCCGCGCGCTCAAGGAAGGCGGCTAGGCCTTTTATCAAGGCGCTCCGCCGGCAGGGGTGGGGTGCCATGCAGCACCGTAATGCCCATACACAAAACAGGTAACAAGGAGAAAGCAGAATGAGCGACTACCGCGCGCCCGTAAAGGACATGCGTTTTGTGCAGGACGAACTGGCCGGTTTCCGGGATCTGACCCAGTATCCCGACTTCGCCGAGGCGACGCCCGACATGGCGGACGCCATTCTCGAGGAAGCCGCCAAGTTCACGGGTGAAGTGCTGGCGCCGCTGAACCGCGTCGGCGACAAGGAGGGCTGCAAGCTTGGCCCCGACGGCGTGACCACGCCGCCAGGCTGGAAGGAAGCCTACAAGGCTTTCTGCGATGCCGGCTGGAACGGCATCGCCTGCCCGCCAGACCATGCCGGCCACGGCCAGCCGGATACGCTGGCGGTCGCGGTCAAGGAAATGGTGATGTCGGCCAACCTGTCGTTCTCGCTCGGCCCCTTGCTCACCACCGGCGCGGTCGAGGCGTTGCTGACCTGCGCCAGCGACGAACTCAAGGCGATCTACCTGGAAAAGATGGTCAACGGCGTGTGGACCGGCACCATGAACCTGACCGAGCCGCAGGCCGGCTCCGACCTGGCGCTGATCCGTAGCCGCGCAGAGCCGCAGGCCGACGGCAGCTACAAGGTCTTCGGCCAGAAGATCTTCATCACCTACGGCGACCACGACATGACGGACAACATTGTCCACCTCGTGCTCGCCCGCCTGCCGGATGCGCCAGCCGGGGTCAAGGGCATTTCGATGTTCCTCGTGCCCAAGTTCCTGGTGAATGCCGACGGCTCGCTCGGCGCCCGCAACGACGCCTGGTGCGTCTCGATCGAACACAAGCTCGGCATCCACGCCAGCCCGACCTGCGTCATGGCCTATGGCGATAATGGCGGGGCGGTCGGCTACCTGCTCGGCGAGCCGAATCGCGGCCTCGAATACATGTTCATCATGATGAACGAAGCCCGCCTCGGCGTCGGCCTGCAAGGCATCGCGCTCGGCGAGCGCGCCTACCAGCAGGCGCTCGGCTTTGCCCGCGAACGCAAGCAGGGCCGCGATGCGCTGACCGGCGAAGCGCTGGTCACCATCGACAAGCACCCCGACATCCGCCGCATGCTGATGCTCATGAAGAGCCGCGTCGAAGCCTGCCGCGCCATGGCCTACTACACCTCCGGCCTGCTCGACCGCGCCCACGTCCTCACCGACGCAGAGGAGAAGAAGCGCAACCTGTATCTCGCCGAGTTCATGATCCCCATCGTCAAGGGCGGCGGCACCGAAATGGCCATCGACGTCACCTCGCTCGGCATCCAGATCTACGGCGGAATGGGTTTCATCGAGGAAACCGGAGCCGCCCAGCACTGGCGCGATTCGCGCATCACCACCATCTACGAAGGCACCACCGGCATCCAGGCCAACGACCTGCTGTTCCGCAAGTTGATGCGCGACCAGGGCGCCACCGCCAAGTACGTCTTCGGCGACGTGGCGGCCACTGCCAAGGCGCTCGGCGCTTCCGCCCGTCCCGAACTGCAGGCCATCGCCGGCCGTCTGGGCGATGCGCTGAAAGCCTGGGTCAAGGCCACCGAATGGCTGTCGGCCGAGGCAAAAAACGGCCTTGCCGGGCCGTTGACCGCAGCAGTGCCTTATCTGCATCTGGCGGTGACCGTTTGCGGCGGCTGGATGATGGGCAAGGCCGCTCTGGCTGCCGCCGGCTACCTCGACAAGGGCGAGGGCGACCAGACATTCTATCGGGCCAAGATCGCCACCGCGCACTTCTACGCCGACCAGATGCTGCCGCTGGCGACATCCTACGGTGTCACGGTGCAGGCCGGCGCGGCCTCGCTGGCGGCGCTGACCGACGACATGCTGTAAGGCGTAATCGCCGGTTGTGAATAGCCATCCCCGCCACGGCGGGGATTTTTTCGCCTTGAACTGGTTGCGCGGAGTGGCAGACGCTATCATGCACCGCATGCTGACCATCGAAATCGTTTCCGACGTTGTCT
>DATIUN010000164.1:0-2262 GCA_035466795.1 Azonexus sp.
CGCGATCAGCACGCCGAAGCCAACGCCGGCCGCGACCAGCAGCCAGATCAGCACGTCCGACCAGATGATGACAACCTGGAAGCCGGTCATTCGAAACGGATCCGCGGATCGACCAGCGTGTAGGAAATGTCGGTGAGGATCAGGCCGACGATGTAGAGCACCGAGCCGATGAAGACCATCGAACGCACGACGGCAAAATCCTGCGCGTTGATCGCGTCGATCGTGTAGCTGCCGAGGCCGGGAATGCCGAAGAAGGATTCGGTCAGCAGCGAGCCCATGAAGAGCAGCGGAATGACGACGACGACGCCGGTCAGGATCGGAATCAGCGCATTGCGCAGCACGTGGCGGAAGAAGACGACGGTTTCCGGCAGTCCCTTGGCACGCGCAGTGCGCACGTAATCCTTGTTTACTTCCTCGAGGAAGATCGTCCGGTACCAGCGCGTTGACGAACCGATGCCGGAAACAACACCGATCACCACCGGCAGGATCAGGAAACGCCAGGCTTCGATGCCATCGGCGAAGCCGGAAATTGGCACCAGCCGCCACACCTTGCTGATCAGGAACTGGCCACCGATGATGTAGAACAAGCCGGAAACCGACATCATCGCCACGCACAGCACGACGCCCCAGAAATCGAAGGCAGTGGCGCGGAAGAAGGCCAGTGTGAGCGCGAAGGTCACGGTCACGAACAGGCCGAGGATGAAAGTCGGCAAGGCAATCGCCAGCGACGGCCCCATGCGGGCGCCGATTTCGCGGGCGATGTCGCGGCCGTCCTCGGCGCGGCCGAAATCGCCGGCGAACATGCGCGCCGATTTCCGGAAGAAGATGGTGTCGGTCACGGTCGACAGCCCGGAGGCCGCGAAATTGACCAGCAGCGGCTTGTCGTAGCCGCGCTCGACCTTCCATTTCTCGATCGCCTCCGGTGTCACCCGCTTGACCCCGAGTTGCATGCGCGCCATGTCGTCCGGCGTGTTGACGACGAAGAACAGCGCGAAGGTGAGGAGATTCACCCCGATCAGGATCGGGATGGCATACAGCAGGCGGCGAACGATGTAGGCAAGCACAGGCGGATTATGCCAAGAGCCGGCGCAGGATGAACACGAATAGCACAACAATCGCCAGCGCCCAGGCCACCACCGCATAATCCGAACGCAGCCACGGCTCGGGCGGCGAGCGCGGATCGCGCAATTCGTCGGGAAACCTGCGCGGCGGCACCGGGATGATTTTCTGCTCGGTCGGGTTCTTCGGCACCCGCGCCGTGTATTCGACGCTGGATTCGACCGGCCAGTCGCCCCAGGCCCGGCTGGAAGGAAACTGCGGCACGCGGACGAGCAGGATCTCCTCGATGTCCCCGGCCAGCACCTGCTCGAATTCGCTCAGTGGCCGGTCAGCCTGACCCGTCGCCAGGCGCAGCAGGTCGGCGCCCATCTCCTCGAAAGCGGCAGCCGGGTAGAGCCTGGTCTGGTCCTCGGTCAGGTAGTCGAAGGTGGCCTTGCCCTTGGTCAGGCTGGCTTCCCTGGCGGCGACCAGTGGCAGCCCGGCAATCGCCTGCAGCCAGCTTTCCGGGCCGCGCGCCGGCACCTGCCAGCCAAGCGTGCGCGCGGTCGTCACGCTGATTCCGGCGCAGTTGGCGCGGGCATGCTGGTAGGCGAACTGATGGCGATAGAACTGGTTGTAGACCCGCCCGAGCGCTGATTGCAGGTGGGCGGCACTCCGCGCATCCTTCAGCGTCGCCACCAGCAGGTACGACGGGCGATACCAGGCCTGGCCGCTGTTGAGGTCGCCGAGGTAATTGTCGAGCGGCACCGGGGCGGCGATGATGCCTTTTTCGCTTTCTGCATCCAGCGTATAGAAGTTATTGACCAGCCAATCGTCGATGCCGCCCTGGACACCGATGCGGCCGGTCATCAGCGCGAAATGGCCGCCGTGCGCCTCGTCGTCATCGCCCTGCGCGCCGTTCAGCATCAGGCCAATCAGCGGCTGGCCGGCACGCGGCGCGCTGCCGTCCGAGCGGCGCCAGACCGACTCGACGACGAACGAGCTGCGTGCCCCGCCCTGCGGCTGCGCCCTTACCCAGTCACGGAAGGCCGCCGGATCGGCAGCCAGTTCACTACGTGCCGGCCCTTCCGGGATCCGGAAATCCTGCGGCCAGAAGGTCCGCGCAACGAAACGTTCACCCAGTTGATTTCCGCGCATTTTCAAGGGTCGACAGTGGAAGAAGACGACGCTGTTCGCGTCGAACCACGCACTGTTCAGTGTCAG
>DATIUN010000165.1:0-4892 GCA_035466795.1 Azonexus sp.
CCTGCAAAAACGCGTCGAACTGGCCCGCGCGCTGGCCGCCGAGCCGACCATGCTGCTGCTCGACGAGCCGATGGCTGGCATGAACGTCGAGGAAAAGCAGGACATGTGCCGTTTCATCCTCGACGTCAATGACCAGTTCGGCACCACCATCGTGCTGATCGAGCACGACATGGGGGTGGTGATGGACATCTCGGACCGCGTCGTCGTGCTCGATTACGGCAAGAAGATCGGCGACGGCGTGCCGGATGAAGTCAAAAATAATGAAGATGTGATCAAAGCCTATCTGGGCGCCGGTCACTAAGGGGCGACGGAAATGAATTTCTTTTTCGAAGTGTTGATCGGTGGCCTGCTTTCCGGCGTCATGTACGCGCTGGTGGCGCTCGGTTTCGTGCTGATCTACAAGGCCTCCGGGGTGTTCAACTTCGCCCAGGGGGCGATGGTCTATCTGGCGGCGCTGTCGGTGGTCGGCGTCATGGAGTGGGGCGCGCCGCTCTGGCTGGCGGTGATCCTGGCCTTTGTCATCATGACCCTGTTCGGCATCGCGACCGAGAAGTTCGTGCTGCGCAAGCTGGTCAATCAGCCGCCGATCGCGCTGTTCATGGCAACCATCGGCCTTGCCTTCTTCATCGAGGGGCTGGCGCCGATGGTCTTCGGCAGCGCGCCGCGGGCGCTCGAACTGGGCATTGTCGACGAGCCAATTCCCTGGATTCTCGACAACTGGAATATGGTCATTTCCAGGTTCGACCTGGTGGCGGCCGGGGTCGCCTCCGTGCTGGTCGCCTCGCTGGCCCTGTTCTTCCAATACACCCGTGTCGGCCGGGCGCTGCGCGCCGTGGCCGACGATCATCAGGCAGCATTGTCGATTGGTATCCCGCTGCAGAACATCTGGGCCATCGTCTGGGGCGTCGCTGGCTTTGTTGCACTGGTTGCCGGCATGATGTGGGGCGCCCGCAATGGCGTGCAGTTTGCACTCACTTTCACCGCGCTCAAGGCGCTGCCGGTGCTGATCCTCGGCGGCTTCACCTCGGTACCGGGGGCCATCGTCGGCGGCCTGATCATCGGTGCTTCCGAGAAGCTCGCCGAGATCTACATTCCGCCGGTCATGCAGGACATTTTTGGCGGCAACTTCGGCGGCATCGAAGGCTGGTTCCCGTATGTTCTGGCGCTGCTGTTCCTGCTCGTCAGGCCCGAGGGGCTGTTTGGCGAAAAACACATTGATCGCGTGTAAAGGGAGATAGAACAAGATGCTTTACCGCGAAGCCGGTCAATTCAAGACGACCTACGCTGCCGACCAGCAACTCTTTCCCATCCGTCAGGACCGGATTGGCGTCATCGCGCTGCTCGCCGTCGCGTTCCTCGGGGTGCCGCTTTTTGCCAGCGAATACTGGTTCTCGGCGATCCTGATTCCCTTCCTGATCTTCGCCCTGGCGGCGCTCGGGCTCAACATCCTGACCGGCTATGCCGGCCAGTTGTCGCTCGGTTCGGCGGCCTTCATGGCGGTCGGCGCCTATGCGGCCTACAACTTCCAGTTGCGCATCGAGGGCATTCCGCTGCTGGTTTCCTTCATTTTTGCCGGGTTGACCGCAGCCGGCGTCGGCATCCTGTTCGGGTTGCCATCGTTGCGCATCAAGGGCTTCTACCTCGCGGTGGCGACGCTGGCGGCGCAGTTCTTCATCGTCTGGTGCCTGACCAAGTTCCCGTGGTTGTCGAACAACTCGTCGTCCGGCGTGATCTCGACCCAGAAGCTGATCATCTTCGGCCACGAGCTGACGACGCCGGTCGAAAAGTATCTGCTGGTCCTTTCCATCGTCGTCGTCATGGCGCTGGCCGCCAAGAACATGGTGCGTTCGTCGACCGGCCGCGCCTGGATGGCGGTGCGCGACATGGACGTCGCGGCCTCGGTGATCGGCATCCGCCTGATGCCGACCAAGCTGCTCGCCTTCGCCGTCAGCTCGTTCTACTGTGGTGTCGCCGGTGCGCTGTATGCCTTCTGCTATCTCGGTTCGGTCGAGCCGGACGGCTTCTCGCTCGAAATGTCGTTCAGGATTTTGTTCATGATCATCATCGGCGGCGTCGGTTCGATCATGGGCAGCTTCCTTGGCGCCGCCTTCATCCTGCTGCTGCCCATCTTCCTCGATGTCACTCTACCTTTTTTGGCCAACCTGTTCGGCCTGCCGTTTTCCAGCGCTACCGTGTCGCACATCCAGATTACGGTGTTCGGTGCGCTGATCATGTTCTTCCTGATCGTCGAGCCGCACGGGTTGGCCCGCTTGTGGCAGATCGCCAAGGAGAAGCTGCGTCTGTGGCCGTTCCCGCACTAGGGATGGCTTTTGTTTCGTAACACTGGAGGAGAGATCAATGATTAAAAGTTTCAAACCCGTTGTGGCCGCCGCCGCGCTTTCGCTGGCCATGCTGTCGCAGATGGCGGTGGCTGCAGAAGAGCAATTCTTCCCGCTCATCGATTACCGCGTCGGTCCCTACGGCTCCAACGGCCAGGCCTTCTACGGCGGCTTTATCGACTACCTCAACTACGTCAACCTGAAGGAAAAGGGCGTCAATGGCGTGCAGATGACCTATGAGGAGTGCGAAACCGAATACAACAATGCCAAGGGTGTCGAGTGCTACGAGCGCCTGAAGAGCAAGGCGGCCAAATCCTCGGGCCCGCTGCATACGATGTCCACCGGCATTTCCTACGCGCTGATCGACAAGTCGGCCCAGGACAAGCTGCCGCTCGCCATGATGGGTTATGGCCGCACGGACGCGGTCGACGGCTCGGTTTTCCCCTACGCTTTCCCGCTGGTCACCACCTACCAGATGCAGGCGTCGGCCATCGTCAAGTTCATCAAGGAGAAACTGGGCGGCGACCTGACCGGCAAGAAGATCGTTTATCTGTATCACGACTCCGCCTACGGCAAGGAAGCCATCATCGCCATGGAAGCCGAGGCCGCGCTGAACAAGTTCACGCTGGTGCAGATTCCGGTCGCCCACCCGGGCAACGAGCAAGGCGCGCAATGGCTGAAGATTCGTCAGGAGAAGCCGGATTTCGTCGTCTTCTGGGGCTGGGGCGTGATGAACCAGACGGCGCTCAAGGCGGCCCAGAAGGTCGGCTTCCCGCGTGACCGGATGATCGGCTCGTGGTGGACCGGTTCCGAGGAAGACGTCGTGCCGGCCGGCGATGCCGCCAAGGGCTACATGGCCGCGACGTGGAACGTCTCCGGCAAGCAGGTGCCGCTGATCGCCGACATCGAGAAGGTCGTTTACGGCGCCGGCAAGGGCAACCTGCAGGACGCGAGCAAGATCGGTACCGTCCTCTACAACCGTGGCGTTTCCGCTGCCTTCCTGTCGGTCGAGGCGATTCGCAAGGCGCAGGACAAGTACGGCAAGGGCAAGGCGATGACCGGCGAGCAGGTGCGTTGGGCGCTGGAGAACCTGAACATTACCGATGCCCGCCTGAAGGCGGCAGGGGCGACCGACCTGTTGCCGGAAATCAAGACCGCCTGCGACAACCACGAAGGCTCCGGCAAGGTGCGGATCCAGCAGTGGGATGGCGCCAAGTGGGTGCCGGTGTCGGGCTGGATCGAGGGCAACAAGGCCTTGATCCACCCCCTGTTCCAGGCCTCGGCCAAGCAGTACGCCAAGGAAAAGGGCATTACGCCGCGTGACTGTGCCAAGGAAAAATAAGGCGCGAGAGCGGGAAGGCGAGGGGGTAACCCCTCGCCGTTTCCCGGGTTACATGCTTCGGGAACAGCTATGAGCACACCTGCTGCGGTCGACAACTATCTGAGCATCAACAACATCGAGGTCATCTACGATCACGTGATCCTGGTGCTCAAGGGTGTGTCGCTGAACGTCCCCAAGGGGAAGATCGTTGCCTTGCTCGGTGCCAACGGCGCCGGCAAATCGACGACGCTGAAGGCCATTTCCAACCTGTTGCACGCCGAACGCGGCGATGTGACCAAGGGTCTGGTCGAATACAAGGGCGAGCGTGTCGATCAGCTTTCGCCCAACGAACTGGTCAGGCGCGGCGTCATCCAGGTCATGGAAGGCCGCCACTGTTTCGGCCATCTGACCATCGAGGAAAACTTGCTGACCGGCGCCTACACGCGCTCGATTTCGCGCGGCGAACTGAAGGACAGCCTGGAGAAGGTCTATCACTACTTCCCGCGCCTCAAGACGCGGCGCAGTTCGCAGGCCGGTTATACTTCCGGCGGCGAGCAGCAGATGTGCGCCATCGGCCGCGCGCTGATGGCCAAGCCGGAGATGATCCTGCTCGACGAGCCGTCGATGGGCCTGGCGCCGCAGGTCGTCGAGGAAATCTTCGAGATCGTCAGGGATCTCAACCGCCGCGAGAGCGTCAGTTTTCTGCTGGCCGAACAGAACACCATGGTCGCGCTGAGGTATGCCGACTTTGGCTACATTCTGGAAAACGGGCGGGTCGTGATGGAAGGCGATGCGGAGGACTTGCGGACCAATGAGGATGTGAAGGAGTTCTATCTCGGGCTGAGTTCCGCCGGCCGCAAATCCTTCAAAGACGTAAAGCACTACCGTCGCCGCAAACGCTGGCTGTCGTAGAGGGTTGCAGCGCGCCCCGCATGGCGGCGTTGTCGACCGGCTTGTTTGCAGGAGCAAACGGTGCCGGCCTCCGCCTTCCCATGCGGGGCTACGTTGCAACCCTTGGGATGACATGCTGCGGTCGACCGCCAAAAACTGGAGAAAACCAATGAGTTATTACGATCCGCTCGAAACCCGCGACCCCGACGAGCGCGAGGATAACCTGATGGACAAGCTGGCGCGTCAGGTGGCGCATGCCAAGGAAACGACGTCCCATTATTTCCACACGCTGGCCGGGATCAATCCGTTCGAGGTGGTGACGCGCGAGGCGCTGGCGCGGC
>DATIUN010000166.1:0-2127 GCA_035466795.1 Azonexus sp.
TTTCGGACATGGTGCCCGCCGCGAGGTAGGCATTGTTGTCCCTGTCGATCAGCATCTGCGCATGCGCCAACAGGCCGAGCGGACCGTCGGCGTCGAGATTCGACCAACGCAGATTGCCGGCCGTGTCGATCTTGATGAACGCCGCGCCCGCGGTACCGGTGTTCGGGAACCCGCTCACCACCGCCTGCTGGTCATTGCCGACCTCGACTCGGAATCCGGCCATACCATGACCGCGCTCCCAGATCAGCGCACCGGAGGAGTCGAGCTTCTTGATGAGGGTCCCGTTCGCCGTGGCGTTGCCATGCACCAGGTAGGTGTTGCCGAAGACATCGCCGGCGCTGTCACCCGCGGTCATGCTGAACACCGCGGGATAGGTCCAGATGAGATTGCCATCGAGGTCGACCTTGGCGAAGCCGAGGTAGCTGCCGGTGATGTATCTGCCGGTAATCAGCAGCGCGCCGTCCGGCGTCAGCTTGAAATTCAGCGGCGCGCCGATGCCGGCATTGTCGAAGAACGACCACAGCGCCGTGCCGTTGGGGGCGAACTTCTTGACCTTGGTCACCCGGCCATTGGGGCCGTTGCCCAGGCCGAGCACATAGACATTGTCACTGGCATCGACGAGGCATTTGCGCACCGACGAGCCATCGAAGCTGGTTTCATAGACACGCCGCCAGGCCATCGCCCCGTTCGGATCGAATTTCATGACGATGCTGGCCGCCTCGACCGGGTTCGAATAGCCCGACATCAGCGTGCCACAGACGATGGCGTTGCCCGCGCTGTCGGTCGCGACCCAGCTGGCCCGCTCCCAGGCCGTTGTCGAGGTCTGGTCGAAGGACGCCACCCAGAGCATCGTGCCGTTGGCGGCGCGCTTGGTCAGGCGCATCTCGGCACCGAGCGCCTGCTCGTAGTCCACCGTGTAGACATTGTCGGCGGCATCGAGCGCCACGGACACGCCGCGCGTGGGTTGCACCCAGGCGAGGCCAACGTCCGCCGCGACCTGCACCGGAAGCAGCAGCATGGTCATGATCAACGTGACCACACTTACGCCGACTCTTTCATACCGGCAATGCATGGGAATGCTCATCGTCGTGGGCCCTTTCCTGAGAATCACTGGTGCGCCTCGTCTCATCGCCATGAAACCATAGACACGTCTCCTGGACAGTGACTCGGTCACATTGCACCGACCCGATTGACCCCGGGGAGCGCCGCATCGCCCGGATCCGACATCAGCTGGTTTGTTGTTCTGCCCTGCCGGTGAGTCCATTGGCCGCCAACTGCTGTAACGCGGCAATGTCCAGCAATTCCAGCCGGCCACGCCGCAGGGCAACCCAGCCGTTCGCCTCGTAATGCTTGAGATGGCGCGAAACCACTTCGCGCGCGGTCCCCAGTTCCACGGCGATCTCCTGATGGGTGACGGTGAGCGTTCCAGTGCGAGCGACACGCGACAGCAACAGCTCCGCCAGACGCCGATCGAGGTTGCCGAAGGCAATTTCCTGCATATGGCGGATCACGTCCGCAAAGCGCCGCCCCAGGTTGGCGAACACAAAACGTCGGAACGTGTCGGACTGATGCAATGCCTGGGCAAACTGGCCGGCACTGATCGTCAATGCCCTGACGGGCGCTTCGGTCATACCCTCCGCCGGGTAGCGCTCGCCCCCGAGCAGGCAGGAGGTGGTCAGTACACAGGACTCTCCGGGGCTGACACGGTACAGCACGATCTCGCGGCCGGTATCCGACAGCAGTTGCACGCGCACCACGCCTTCTGTCACCAGCAGGTAATGTTGGCAGGCGGAACCGACCTGAAACACGGCCCGTCCCGCCGGCAAGCTCACGGCATGGGCATTGGTCATGAGGGCGACGACCGCCGGGTCGGCACTGACGGCAATCTCGGGAAACCAGCGTTGCCAATCTTCAGGCGAGGTAGTCATGTCTTGTGCACTGACCGCAACGGCATTATCCACCGCATCGGTCCGCCTGAATCAAGACAGTAGATACCCGTCAGTGGAACACGGACAGGCGCGTCGCGGGGTTTTAGCGACGAGCCGATCATCGCGTTCCTGAAGCAGGTGGAGGGCGGCTTACCGGTCAAGGACCTGTTGTGCTCCGCAAATATTCGATCGCGCCTCG
>DATIUN010000167.1:0-17712 GCA_035466795.1 Azonexus sp.
CCCTCGAAATAGCGCTTGGCCCAGTGGAACAGGCGCGAAGACGGCAGCAGCCAGGAATGTTTCAGGTCGCGATAGACCATGATGCCCTTGTCGACCGTGTCGACGATGCAGATCAGTTCGATCTTGAAGCGCGCCGAAGCATGCTTGCCGTCCAGCGCCAGAAGCAGGTTCTCCGCGGCCGCCTTGGCTTGCAGGTCGGCCATGTGCGCCTGCTTGGGCATCCAGTCGGGGCCGGGGAAGCTGCCGGCATCGCCGGCAACGAAAACCTTGTCGGCACCATCGACACGGCAGAACTCGTCGGCCTGGAAGAAGCCGCCGGGCGACAGCTTCAGGCCCGCTTCCGGTGCCCAGGCGGGTCCGGTGAGGCCGGGCATGAACAGAATCAGATCGGCGTTGATATGCCCGCCCTCCGTATCGATGCCCTTTGCCGAGAAGGACAGGGGCTTGTGCCCCAGGTGCGTGTCAATGCGGCGCTTGGCCATTTCCTGGAGGAGGCCGGTCACCGCCTTTTCGCCCAGTCGCTTGCCCGGTTCGCTAGCCGCGTTGAAGAAGGTCAGTTCGATCTTGTCACGTTTGCCTTGCTGACGGAGCAGGGTATCCAGACCGAACAGCAGTTCGAACATCGGGCCGCCGCGCATCGCGGAAGCTTCGTTGGGATTGCCGCCGAAGCCGAGCGCGATGCGGCCACCTTGCATCGCGTTGACACGGTCGCGGATTGCTTCCGCCGAAGCCACGCCCTCGCAGAGGGTTAGCGCATGTTCGATACCCGGCAGTTTTTTGATAAAACGAGCGCCGGTGGCGATGAGCAGGGCATCGTTCTGAACTTCGCCGGTGTCGGTCAATACCGTGCGGCCACCGTCGCGCAAGCCGGTGACGCGGCCGGCGACGAACTCGACCTGGTGGTCTTTCAGGAAGCGATCCAGCGGCAGAATCAGGTCGCTGCCTTTTCGCAGGCCGGAAGGAATCCAGATCAGGCTGGGCAGATAGATGAATTCGGCGCTCGGCGCCACCAGGGTGAGGCGGGCCTTTGGCGCGCGCTTGCGCAGTTCGCGGACGGCGGTCAGCGCGGCAAAGCCAGCGCCGAGAATGACGATGCGAGGAGAAGTTTTCATGGAAATCTTGATCGGGTATTCAGGCTTGTTGGACAGATCTATTCAGTGCGCCGGTCAAGCTTTTCGCCCGAAGAGCCCTCTTACCGCCTCCTGCAAATCTGCCGGCAGGACGACGAGCTTGGCGTTGTCTCTTTCGCCCATGCGCTCCAGCGCGGCGATGTATTTCTCGCCGAGCATGTAGGACATCGGGCCGGTCTGGTCGCCGATGGCGGCAGTGATGCGGCGGATCGCCTCGACCGAGGCTTCGGCCAGCATGACCTGGGCGTTGGCATCGCGCTTGGCCGATTCGAGTCGCGCCTCGGCTTCGAGAATCGCTGACTGCTTGGCGCCTTCCGACTTGGTGACGACGGCCTTGCGCTCGCGTTCGGCGGCGGCCTGGAGCTCCATGGCCTTCTGCATCGACGGCGAGGGCTTGATGTCCTGGATTTCGACCGACTTGACGGTCAGGCCCCAGTCGACCGCCTCATCGGCGATGCTTTCGCGCAACCGGGCCTTGATCTTGTCGCGCGAGGAGAGCGCCTCGTCGAGTTCCATTTCGCCGACGATGGAGCGCAGCGTGGTCATGATCAGGTTGCGGATGGCTTCGGAAAAATCGGTGACGCCATAGACCGCCTTGACCGGATCGGTGACCTTGATGAAGGCGATGGCGTTGGTCAGGATCACCGCGTTGTCGCGGGTGATGACTTCCTGCTCCTGGACGTCGAGGATGATGTCCTTGGTGATCAGCTGGTAGGCGATCTTGTCGAGATAGGGGATGACGATGTTGAGGCCGGGCTTGAGCGTGCCGTGGTATTTGCCGAGCCGTTCGACGATCCATTCCTCGCCCTGCGGCACGATGCGCACGCCCTTGGCGATGGTCACCGCGACAAAGATCAGGATGGCCAGTGTGACGATAAATCCTGCATTGATATTCATTTTTCGACCTCTTTAAGTCTTGCTGACCTTCAGGAAACTGCCCTCGACTGCCACCACCTTGACCCGCTCGCCGGCGGCAATCGCCGCATCGGCGAGGCAGACCCATTCCTCGGAACCGAGCACCGGCCGCTGAAAGCGTACCTTGCCGCGCTCGAAGGGGGCGACGGCGCTGACCAGCAGGCCGATTTCTCCGATCACCTCGCCATCCGCGGTACCGACCCGGGTCTTGACGAAGCTCTGCTTGAACACGCGAAACCACAGCACGACCATGGCCAGCGACGCCAGCGTCCAGGTCGCCAGTTGGGCAGTGACCGACAGGTCGAAGGCCAGCGTCAGCAGTCCGGTGAGCAGCGCGCCGAGGCCGAACCAGACGATGAAAAATGAGGGGATGACCAGTTCGGCGAGAACCAGCACGATGCCGCCGACGATCCAGTGCCACCATTCGGGATTCATATCTTCTCCTTGCTGCGCCGAGTATTTCGGGTTTGCGCGCGAGGGTCAAGGCGGATTGCGGTTATTACGGATATTTTCCGGTCGACCGTGGCACTACAATGCGGCGATGTCCACGGCCTTGCTGCTGCTCCCCGACTTTGCCCTCATCCTGCTCGGCACCGGCATCCGGCGCTGGATGCACCTCGGCGACCATTTCTGGAGCGGGGTCGAGAAACTGGTCTATTTCATCCTGTTTCCGGCGCTGCTGATCAACGCCATCGTCAAGACCCGCCTCGATCTGGGGGCAGCGCTGCCGCTGCTGGGCACGGCCTTTGCCGCGATGGCCGGCGGCATGCTGCTCGCCTTGCTGCCGCGCCCGTTTCTCAAGATGCCGGGGCTGACCTTCGCGTCGCTGTTCCAGTGCGCCTACCGCTTCAATTCCTACATCGCGCTGGCGGTGGCGGGCATGCTGTTCGGTGCGCCGGGAATCGCCACCATGGGGCTGATCGTTGGCGCCGCGGTGCCGCTGGCCAATCTGGTCTCGGTCTGGATGCTCGCCCGTCACGGCGAGGTCGGCCTGTGGCGGGAGGTGGCGCGCAATCCGCTGATCTGGGGAACGGCCGCCGGCTTCCTCCTGAACCTAGCCGGCTTCGTGCCGCCGGCGCCGCTGCAGGCATTTCTCGGCCGGCTGGCCGACGCCTCGATCGCGCTCGGCCTGATTACCGTCGGCGCCGCCTTGCGCCTCGACGGCGCCTCGGCGGTGCGCGGCATCTCGATCTGGCTGCTGGCGGTCAAGCTGCTGGCGTTGCCGCTGATCGCGGCGGGTGTTGGCCGGCTGCTCGGGCTCGATGGCCTGAACTATCAGGTGGTGGTGCTGTTTGCCGCGCTGCCGACGGCGTCGTCGGCCTACATTCTGGCGATGCGCATGGGCGGCGACGGACGCAGCGTGGCCTGGCTCATTTCGGCGACCACGCTGGGTTCGATGCTGACGCTGCCGCTTTGGGCAGCGTGGTTGAGCCGCTGATTACTTGCGCGGGCGGCGGGCGGGTGCCTTGCCAGCCGGTTTTTTCTCGCTGGCGGCCTGTTCGGCTGCATCGGCGGATTGCTGCATCTGCTCGCGCATCTGCTGCATCATTTGCCAGGGCCACATGGCAGCGCCCGTGGCAGCGTCGGCCGCGCCGGAAAACGGGTTTTTCTCGGGGTCGGGGGCGGCCGGCGCGGCTTCTGCCTGAGGGGTGGCCGCTTCCGCCTGCATCGACCGGGTTGCATCGGATGCCATCTTGCCCATGGCCTGGACGGCATCGAGCGTCGTGCGCTGCATTTCGAGCCCCTGGATGGTCATCTGCAACATCGACAGGTTCATGCGCAGCCAGGCTTCCACTGCCTTCATATCCTTGATGCGCTTGTCGAGTTCGTCGACATCGAAGGTCGGCGTCACCATGCCGGGCATCGAGACGCCCATGCCGCTCCACATGTTGCGCAAGAAAGCCAGGGGGTCGTTCATGTTAGGGGTGTCGTTGGACATGTCTCTCTCCGTGCGATTGGCTCTTTGCATCTTAAACCACTTTCGCGGCACAAATGATAAATTGATACCCGCGGACAACAGGGGGCGGCATGCTGAAAATTCTGATAATCGAAGACCACGCGCTGGTGCGCGAAGGGCTGGTGCGGCTGCTGGCGCGGATCGAAAGCGGGGTGGTGCTGCGCGACTGCGCGGATTTCGATTCGGCGCTGGGCATCCTCGAAGGCGAGGACGAGGTCGATCTGGTTCTGCTCGACCTGGCCTTGCCGGGGATCGACGGTTTTGTCGGCCTCGACATCCTGCGCCGGCAGTTCCCGGCGCTGCCCGTCGTCGTGGTTTCGGCTTTCGATGATGTGCCGACGATCAACCGGGTGATGAATCTCGGTGCTTCCGGCTTCATTCCCAAGGCCTACTCAGGCGAGGCGCTGCTGGCGGCACTGCACGAAGTGCTGGCCGGCAACATCTTCCGTCCGGACGGCGCCGGCAAGACCGCGCGACTCGACGACATGTCGCCGCTGCCCCCCGCTGGCAAGGGTGTCCAGCCCGCGGAAGTCGGGCTGACCGAGCGGCAGGCGCAGGTGCTTGCGCTGATGGTACGCGGTCTGTCCAACCGCGAGATCGGCGACTACCTTGAACTCTCGGAGGGCACGGTCAAGATTCACGTGACCGCCATCTTCAAGGCGCTGGGGGTCGGCAGCCGGACCCAGGCGATGGTTGCCGTCGCCCGTTACGGCATCGATTTCGGCAAGGTTTTGTGAACCTGCTCGAGCAGCGCCCGCAGCTTGGCCGGGCGTAGCGGCAGCGAGAGCGGATAGACGCCTGCCGGCAAGTCCACTTACCGGGTGTCGACGAGGGCGATGACCGGAGTCGCCTCCGGCCAGGCTTTGCGCACCGTGGCGACCTGGCTGGCCAGCGCGATGACGACGATGCGCCGGCGGATGCCGGGTGGGGCGGCGTCGGCAGTCGGCTGATGGCTGACCGCGTAATCCCAGCTGCGGGCCAGCCCCATCGCTGCCTGCAGATCATCGCCCTGGCCGACGAAGTGGATGGCGGCTTCATCTTCCGGCTTCGCGGAGATGGCGATCTCGTGACGCGGCAACCCGGTCTTGATCAGCAACCCGAACACGGTTCCGCGCCCGGTAGCGGAACGCAGGCGCACCTTGATGTCCAGCGCGCGGGCCAGGCGATCGACGATCGAGAGGCCCAGGCCAAGGCCCTTGTCCTGTTCGCGGGCCGGGTTCCCGATCTGGTAGAACTCGGTGAAGATGGCCGCCTGATGCTCACCGGCGATGCCCGGGCCGTTGTCGCGTACCTCGATCAGGACATCGTTGGCGCGCCGCCGCGCGGCGACCAGAACGCGCCCGCCGGGCGGCGTGTAGCGCAGGGCATTGGACAGCAGATTGGCGACCATGCGTTCGACCATCCAGCGGTCGGAGTCGACCCACAGCATGGTCGGCCGGAATATCAGCGTCTGGTTGCGGTCGACCGCGGCATGCCGGAACGACGCCGCCAGATGCTCGAACATCGGGTTCAGCGGGAATGCCTTGACCTCGGGCTTGACCCCGGCGACGTCGAGACGCGAGATGTCGAGCAGCGAATCGAGCATTTCGCCGAGCAGGCTGATCGAGGTGGCGATCTGTCCGGACAGCCGGGTCAACTCGCCGGCGTTGCCGGCGCGGACCTGACGCCGGAGGTCGGCGGCGAACAGCGCGAGGGCGTGCATCGGTTGCCGCAGGTCGTGGCTGGCGGCGGCGAGGAAGCGGCTCTTGGCGCGGCTGGCGCGATCGGCTTCGTCTTTCTGGGCAGCCAGTTCGTTCGTCGCTTCCCTGACGCGATCGGCGAGCCGTTCGCGGCTGGCGGCCAGTTCCTGCGCCATCGCCTGCAGCTGGCGAACCTGGCGGCGCACCAGCCAGCCGCCGAGGAGCAGCATCAGGGCGATGAGCAGCACCAGGGCCCCCAGTTGCTCGGCGCGCGACCGCCAGGCGGCGAGCAGACTGGCTTCGGGCAACACGGTGAGGACGCGCAGATCGGCGAAGCCCGGAACCGGCGACAGCGAAGCGATCAGCCCGTTATTGCGCGCGACGCCGGTCGCCGGCAGCCAGTCGCGCAAGCGGCCGCCGTAGAGCACTTCGAGCGCGGGTGCGCCGAGCGTCGGCGATTGCTTGCTGAGATCGGTCGGGCGGCAGGTGGCGACGATCTGGCCCATGGCGTTGATGATGACCGATTCGAAATCGTCGCCGAGGCGGTTGGCCCAGCAGAAATCCTGGAAATAGCCGGTTTCGATGGCGGCGAAGGCGATGCCGGCGAATTTGCGCTCGGCATCGTCGATGCGGCGCGCCAGCGCATAGGTGTAGCGCCCCGAATTGCGCCCGATGTAGGGGCCGTAGGTGGTGAACCTTTGCCCTGCCTTGAGGGCGATGAAATAGGGCCGGTCGCGGACGTTGATGCGCGGCGTCGGGAAATAGGTCGAAATATACAGCTGTTGACCTTCGCGATCGAAGACGATCAGATCGCGCAACTGGGGCAACGACTTCGCGTGGCGTGTCGCGAGATACTTCCAGCCGCGGCTCGCTTCCCAGTTTTCCCAATCGCGCTGGTGTTCGGAAAGTTCGGTCGCAATCTCGCGCAGCAGAATATCGACCGCCTCGAAGCTGCGCGCGGTGTGTTCGCCGACCATGACGCCGAAATCCCGCACCCGCCGTTCGCCGATCTCCAGTTCGCTGGCGCGGGAGAGCAGGAGGCTGCCGAGGAAGGTGGCGACCGTGGCGAGCGTGCCGACCAGCACGACAACCAGTACCACGAGGTCCGGGCGGCGGCGGATCATCCGGCAACCGGGTAGGACACCGTGGGGTAGAAAAACCAGGCGAGCGGCATGAAGGCCGCGTGCAAGATGCGCCACGGCCAGGGCAGCCGGGCCAGCGTGGCGAAGGCGAAGGCGACGCCGCCAATGACGAAGCTGGTTTCGCGCCACGGCATGGCCTCGGCTGTCCAGCCGAAATAAGGCCAGGCCAGCGAGAGCACGCAGATGATGGCGGCCCCTTGCAGGGCGAGTTGGCGTAGCGGGGTGTCAGGCATCCCGCGATTCTATGCCATCAATGTGGTGCGCGTACGGGTCTTGCTGAGGCCGGCGCGGACCGGGTCGCGGCCTGCTTCGCCACTGGCGGGCATGTTGCGGTCAACGGCAATTTCGTGGCCAAAACCGAAGGCGGCGCGCCAGCCGCTGTGCGGCATTTGTCTTGGTGGCTTGGTGTTGCATGACGACACCGTTCGCCAGGGCGCCGGCCGGCGGCGGATTAGCCATGGGACAGGAAGCGGGTGGCATTGTCGAGATCACCTTGGGTGCGGCCGTCGTAGAGGGCATTGACGAACTTGCGCCAGATCAGGTCGGGCTCGCCGATCTGGAAGCCGTAGCGGTGGTTGCCGTCGAACACCGTGTCCTGAACGCAGCGTACCAGGAGCAGGGTGGTTTCCTGGCGGCCGAGCTGGATCACGGCGGTCAGCCAGGTGTCGGGTTGCACCGGCGAGCGGGTGCTGGCCCGGAAGCCGTAGCGCGACACTTCGCTGACCTCCATCGGAATGGCCTTTTCGGCATCGTCGGGAGATGAAAGGCGCCCGGGGCACTTGACCGAGAAACGCCGATGCTGGCGCACCGTGCCCTCAACCGGCTGCTGTGGCAGCGGCGGCAGGACGCGCCGGTATTCGGGCAGGTCGTAGATCATGTGCAACAGCGTCTTCTTGCGGGCGCTCAGGCTGGCGAAGACATTGGTCTTGCGGTTGAAGAAATGGTCGATCAGTTCGGGCGTCATGACCGGATCGTTGGTCGTGTAGAAGCGCCGGCTGGGCAACTCGATGTTGGGCAGGCGCATCGCCACGAAGTAATGGTGAAGGTTGCGGCGCAATGGCCGCTGGCCGTAGTACTTGCGCAGGAGTTCCGGCGCATGCTTGAGATCCAGCGTGGCGCCGATCGCCGGCGCGCCATTGACGAAATCGTAGCTGGGGACGACGTTCCCCGAAAGGCGGCGGAAGAACAGCAGCGATTCATAGGTCTCGATATGCCGCGGGTGGACGGCGATGACCAGATGCCGCGTATCGAACAGGCTGGTGCAGTATTCGTAGAGGAACTTCAGCAGCGGGAGCAGGACCATGCCGCCCAGTCCCTGGAAGGCGGGGTGAATGGCGAGCGCCGACACCTCGGCGATGTTGCCGCGTTTGGCGCGGACGCTCGTCAGGTCGACTATCCGTTGCAGCGGGAAGCCGATGGCGCTCTCACGAATCAGCGAAAGCGTGCCGACCACCTTGCCGTCGAAGATGGCGCACAGCGTGGTCGTCGTCGGCAACGCATGGTAGACCGTCACGCGCATGCCGGACGGGTCAGGTTCCATGAAACCCTGACTGACGTAAACGTCATGCAGCAGGCGGAAACAGGCTTCGAGTTCTTCGCGGGTTTCGGCGATCTTGAAGATCAGTCGCGGGCTGGGCGCCGGATCGTAGTCGGCGAAGAAGCGCAGAACGCGATAGCGCTTCCGGCGCGGGAGAATCATCAGAATATCGCGCGCCGCGTGGAAGATGATGTTCTTCAGGAACTGTATCGGCCTCATTGCGAATGCCAGAATAACGCTCTCCTTCGCAATCATCATAACACCTTGTTATTGACAGAGTTCCAGCCTGTCCGGACAATCGACCGGCAAGTTTCGTACGACCCCGACCACCCAGGAGAAATATCAATGCACGCCAAGCTTTCCGTTGTTGCCCTGTCAGTTGCCGCCGCCCTTGCCCTGGGCGCCTGTGGCAAGAAGGAAGAACCGAAACCTGTCGCCGCGCCGGCTGCCCCGGCGGCGCCCGCCGCGCCGGCACCCAAGCCGGAAGTCGTCGTCAAGCTCGGCCACGTCGCGCCGATGACCGGCCCGCAAGCCCACCTCGGCAAGGACAACGAGAACGGCGCCGTGCTGGCGATCGAGGAACTGAACGCGCAGGGCATCGAGATCGGCGGCGCCAGGATCAAGTTCGAGCTGGTTCCCGAAGACGACCAGGCCGATCCCAAGCAGGGTTCCATCGTTGCCCAGAAGCTGGTCGATGCCAAGGTCCACGGCGTCATCGGCCACCTGAATTCGGGCACCACCATCCCGGCTTCCAAGCTCTATTCCGACGCCGGCATTCCGCAGATTTCCGGTTCCGCGACCAACCCGAAATACACGCAGCAGGGCTTCAAGACGGCCTTCCGCGTGATGGCCAACGATGTCCAGCAGGGCAAGGCGCTGGGCCAGTTCGCTGCCAAGCTGGGGGCCAAGACCGTGGCCATCGTCGATGACCGCACCGCCTACGGCCAGGGGCTGGCCGACGAGTTCCGCAAGTCGGCGGAAGCCGCCGGCATCAAGGTCGTGGCCACCGAATACACCAACGACAAGGCGACCGACTTCAAGGCCATCCTGACCAAAATCAAGTCCAAGAAGCCCGACCTCGTTTTCTACGGCGGCATGGATGCCCAGGGCGGCCCGATGGCCAAGCAGATGAAGGAACTTGGCATCAAGTCCGGGTTCCTCGGTGGCGACGGCGTGTGCACGCCGGAGTTCATGAAGCTGGGTGGCGAGGCGACCGAAGGCAACTACTGCTCGCTGCCGGGCATGCCGCTCGAGAAGCTGGCCAAGGGTCCGGAGTTCAAGGACAAGTTCAGCAAGAAGTTCGGCGTCGAAATCCAGCTCTACGCACCGTATGTCTATGACGCCGTGATGGTGATGGCCGATTCGATGAAACGTGCCAGTTCCGTCGAGCCGGGCATGTACCTGCCGGAAGTCGGCAAGACCAAGTATGACGGCGTGACCGCCCTGATCGAATTCGACGAGTTTGGCGACCTCAAGGGCGGTGCGATCTCCATGTACCGGTACAAGGGCGGCAAGCTCGAATATGTCGAAACCTTGGGTGGCGACGCCGTCGGTGCCATCAAGGAAGTGGCAGCCGAAGTGAAGGATGCCGCCAAGGCGGTGGCGACCGCCGCTGCCGATGCCGGCAAGGACGCCGTCAAGGCTGGTGCCGAAGCGGTGAAGGACGCCGCCGAGGCGACCAAGGCAGCGGTCGAGAAGAAGTAAGGCGCGTCCGGCGTGAATGAAACGGCACCGCAAGGTGCCGTTTCTTCATGTTGCGGTCGACCTTCCCAAAATGGATATTTTCCTCCAGCAGATCATCAACGGCCTCGTCCAGGGCAGCATCTACGCGCTCGTCGCGCTGGGCTACACGATGGTGTACGGCATCATGGGGCTGATCAACTTCGCGCACGGTGAAGTGGTGATGATCGGCACGCTGGTGACCATCACCGTCGCCACTACCCTGATCAAGGCCGGCATGCCGGTGGCGGTGGCGGGACTGGCCGGGCTGAGTTCGGCGGTACTGGCCTGCATGGCGCTCGGCTGGAGCCTCGAGCGCGTCGCCTACCGGCCGCTGCGCAATGCGCCGCGCCTGACGCCGCTGATCACGGCGATCGGCATGTCGATCGTCCTGCAGAACGTCGCGATGATCGTCTGGGGGCGCAATTACCTGACCTTTCCACACCTGTTGCCGAAGGTCAATTTCGAATTCGCCGGCGCCCACTTCACGGCGGTGCAGGTGATGATCGTCGTCGTTTCCGGGCTGACCATGGGCGGGCTGGTTCTCCTCGTCTATCGCACCAAGCTCGGCATGGCGATGCGCGCGACCGCGCAGAACCCCCAGGTGGCTAGCCTGATGGGCGTGAACAGCAATCGCGTGATTTCCGCCGCCTTCGTCATCGGCTCGGCGCTCGGAGCGCTGGCCGGCGTCATGGTCGGCACCTACTACGAAATCGCCCATTACCAGATGGGCTTCATGCTCGGCCTCAAGGCGTTTACCGCCGCCGTGCTCGGCGGCATCGGCAACCTCGCGGGGGCGATGGCCGGCGGCATCCTGCTCGGTATCATCGAGGCGCTCGGGGCGGGCTACATCGGCGACCTGACCGGCGGTTTCCTCGGCAGCCATTACCAGGACATCTTCGCCTTCGTCGTGCTGATCGTCGTGCTGATGTTCAAGCCGTCCGGCCTGTTCGGCGAAAAGACCGGGGACCGCGCATGAGCAGGTTGCTCACTTCGCGTTCCGCCTTTGGCATGCTGCTGATCGCCGCGCTGCTGATCGCGCTGCCTTTCGTCGCCGCGCTGGGCGGCCAGGCCTGGGTGCGTATCGTCAATTTCGCGATTCTCTATATCTTCCTGGCGCTCGGCCTGAACATCGTCGTCGGCTATGCCGGCCTGCTCGACCTCGGTTACGTCGCCTTCTACGCCGTCGGCGCCTACACCTACGCGCTGCTGGCCAGCCCGCATTTCGGACTGCACTGGCCGTTCTGGGTCATCCTGCCAATCGGCGCGGCGGTCGCCTGCGTGTTCGGTGTGCTGCTCGGTTCGCCGACGCTCAAGTTGCGCGGCGATTACCTGGCCATCGTCACCCTCGGTTTCGGCGAAATCGTGCGCATTTTCATGAACAATCTGAACGCGCCGATCAACATCACCAACGGGCCGCAGGGAATCACCCTGATCGACCCGGTGAAAATCGGCGATTTCAGCTTTGCCGGGACGACGCAGATTTTCGGCATTTCACTGAGTGGACCGCAGAAGTATTACTTCCTGCTGCTGGCGCTGGCCATCCTCGTCATCATCATCAACCTGCGCCTGCAGAATTCGCGCATCGGCCGTGCCTGGCAGGCGATCCGCGAGGACGAGATCGCCGCCAAGGCGGTCGGCATCAACACGCGCAACCTCAAGTTGCTGGCCTTCGCCATGGGCGCCAGCTTCGGCGGTGTCGCCGGTGGCGTGTTCTCGGCGATGCAGGGCTTCGTTTCGCCGGAAAGTTTTTCGCTGATCGAGTCGATCATGATCCTGGCGATGGTCGTGCTCGGCGGTATGGGACATATTCCAGGTGTCATTCTCGGCGCCGTGCTGCTGACGGTGCTGCCGGAAGTGTTGCGCTACGGTGTCGGGCCGGCCCAGATGGCGATGTTCGGCAAGATGCTGATCGATCCGGAAAGCCTGCGCATGCTGATCTTCGGCCTGGCGCTGGTTCTCGTCATGCGCTTCAAGCCGGCCGGCCTGTGGCCGTCGCCGGAGCGCAAGCGCGAACTGACGGGGGGCTCGTGATGTCCGGGGTGCTGCTCGAAGCGAAGGCGGTCGCCAAGCATTTCGGCGGCGTCAAGGCGCTGCGCGACGTGTCGCTGAGCATCCGGCGCGGCGAAATCTATGGCCTGATCGGCCCCAACGGCGCAGGCAAGACCACCTTCTTCAACTGCATGACCGGGCAGTACATCCCGGACGGCGGTGGTTTCGAGTTCGACGGCGCGCCGCTGGCCGCTGATGCGCCGCATCAGGCCGCCGCGCGCGGCATCGCCCGCACCTTCCAGAATATCCGCCTGTTCGCCAACATGACGGCGCTGGAAAACGTCATGGTCGGCCGCCACGTGCGCACCGCAGCCGGGGTGCTCGGCGCGATCTTCCAGAACCGCGCGACGCGTGACGAAGAGGCGGCGATCCGGCGCCGCGCCAATGATCTGCTGCACTACGTTCGCATCGAGGACCGTGCCGGCGACCTCGCCAAGAATCTCTCCTACGGCGACCAGCGCCGCCTCGAAATTGCCCGCGCGCTGGCCACCGAGCCGAAGCTGCTGTGCCTGGACGAGCCGGCGGCGGGCATGAACGCGACCGAAACCGGCGAGTTGCGCGAACTGATCGACGGCATCCGCAAGGACGGCACGACGGTGCTGCTCATCGAGCATGACGTGAAGCTGGTCATGGGCCTCTGCGACCGGGTCGCGGTGCTCGACTACGGCGCACTGGTCATCGAGGATGTGCCGGCTGTCGTGCAGAAGGATCAACGTGTGATCGAGGCTTATCTCGGTGCTTGAAGTGACCGGACTCCACGTGGCGTATGGCGGCATCCAGGCGGTGCGCAGCATTACTTTCCACGTCAACGAAGGCGAAACCGTCGCCCTTATCGGCGCCAACGGCGCCGGCAAGACGAGCACGCTGAAGGCGCTTTCCCGCGTCATCGATGCGGTGGGCGGCGACGTGCATTTCTGCGGCGAAAAGATCACGCGCATCGCGGCGCACGACATCATCCGCCGCGGCATCGCGCTGGTGCCGGAAGGGCGCGGCGTCTTTCCCCGCCTCAGCGTTGCCGAGAACCTCGCCATGGGTGCCTTCGTACGCAACGACAAAGCCGGCATCGCCGAGGACATGGAGCTTGTCTTCGGCTACTTCCCGCGCCTGAAAGAACGCATCGCCCAGCTCGCCGGCACCCTGTCCGGCGGCGAGCAGCAGATGCTCGCCATCGGGCGCGCGCTGATGAGCCGCCCGCGCCTGCTTCTGCTCGATGAACCGTCGATGGGCCTGGCGCCGATCATGGTCCAGAAGATTTTCGAGGTCATACGCGCCGTCGCCGCCCAGGGCATGACCATCCTGCTGATCGAGCAAAATGCCAAGCTGGCGCTGGAAACCAGTCAGCGCGGCTACGTCATGGAAAGCGGCGAGATCACGCTCAACGGCGAGGCGGCGCAACTGCTCGACGACCCGAAGGTGCGCGCCGCCTACCTGGGCGAGTGAGTTGCGCGGCTTTGCGATCGGCGGCGCCTCGATGACGGCCGGCTGTCACCCGGGAAAGACCCGTTCACCGGAAGCCATCGTTTGATGGAAGAGGACAGCAGAACCGACGAACAGTTGATGCTTGCCTACGGTGCGGGCAGTGCCGAAGCTTTCGAGGTCCTGTACGGCCGCTGGCGGCGCCAGATCTATCGCTTTCTGATCCGCCAGTGCGATGGCGCCGGCACTGCCGACGAGTTGTACCAGGACGTCTGGTTGCGGGTGGTCAATGCCCGCCGCCAGTACTCGGTGGCGGCAAAGTTTTCGACCTGGCTGTTTCGCATTGCCCGCAACCGGCTCATCGACCACTGGCGTTCGGAGAGCCGGAAGCCGGTGGCTGAACTGCGCGAGGCGGACGATTGCGAGACCGACCCTGTGGACAACGTCGCGGCACCGGATGAACTGCAGCCGGAGAAGATCATGGAGAGAAAAGACCGGGTGCGCCTGGTGGTCGGCGCTGTCGAATCCCTGCCGGACGCGCAGCGCGAAGCCTTCCTGCTGCACGAGGAGGGTGGCCTGACGATTGACGAAATTGCCATGCTGACGGGCGTCGGCAACGAAACGGCCAAGAGCCGCCTGCGCTATGCCATGACGCGACTGCGCGCCCTTCTGACGGAGTGCAGACCATGACGCCACCAGTCCACGACCACGATGTCAGCAAGCTATACCACGAAGGCTCCGCCGACGAGCCGCCAGCCGTGCTCGACCGTGCCATCCTCAAGGCAGCCAGGGAGAACATTGCTCCCGTCCGCGAGGCGAGGAAGCCATGGTGGCGGCGCTTTGCGCTGCCGCTGCAACTCGCCTTTTCGGTCGTACTGGTGACCATGCTTGCGCTGACCGTGGACCGCAATCCGCCGGAAGTGCCGGCGGTGACGGAACGGACGGAACCGCAGCAGGCGCCTGTCCCGGCGCCGCACAAGGCGGCGCCACGCGGCGCCGACCTGACAGCCGGCGAGTCGCCGGCGGCTTCACCGGCACCCGAGGCCAGGGCGCGGCTCCCGGCGCCGATCGAGTCGCGTCCGTCGTCGCCGAAGGCGGACCGGAAGGCCGAGGCGGCCCCCGCAGCAATACCAGTGCCGGGGCCAAGCGAACGCGCTTCCGCAGAAAAGGCGGCGGCTGAGGATGCTGCCGCACCTGTCGGCGGGCAGTCGCTCGAAGCGGCGAGAACGGAACCGGCAGCGGCAGGCGCCGCGCCAGCTGCAAACCGCGCCGCCGTGGCCAGAAGCCCGTCCGCGTGGCTGGCCGCCATCGAGCGCCTTGCCGGTACGGGGGAGAAGACGGCCGCCCGCGCGGAGCTTGAGGCGTTCCGCAAGGTTTACCCCGATTACCCGCTTCCTGAAAGGCTGGAAAAACTGCTGGCGCCTTAACCCCGTTGTGGCCAACCCGTCGTTTGCAAGGGTGTAGCCAACCAACACAAGGAGCAAGCCATGAAGTCCACCCTGCCCATTCTCGCAGCTGCATTTTTCTGCTGCGCCGCCCCGGCCGCCGATGCAGCGATGGTCGCCGACCTGTCGATTGTCAACCGGAGTACCGGCGAACGCCTCCCGACCTACCGGCACGGAGGCAGGCTCTACGTCGCCGGCAAACCCGGCGACCGCTATGCGCTTGAACTCAGGAACCGCACCGGCGAGCGGCTGCTGACCGTGGTTTCGGTCGATGGCGTCAATGTCGTTTCGGGCGAGACCGCGTCGGCCAGCCAGCGCGGCTACGTCCTTGCGCCACTGGGATCGGCCGAGATCGCCGGCTGGCGAAAGTCCAGCCAGGAGGTGGCGGCCTTCTTTTTCACCGCCTTGCCGGATTCCTACGCCGCCCGGACGAACCGCCCGGCGAACGTCGGGGTGATCGGCATTGCCGCATTCCGCGAATACCGCGAGCCGCTCATCTCAAGCCAGGAAAGCGCCCTTGACGGATCGCGCATGGACGCTGCTCCCGCCGCCCCTGCCGCGAACAAGGCCGAGGCGAAGCGCAGCGCCGGTGCCGAGGAAAAGCTTGGCACCGGGCACGGGGAACGTCTCCACGCCCCCGCCCGGCAAGTCGAGTTCCGCAAGGCGAGCGAGCGGCCCGACGAGATCATTACGGTCTATTACGACTCGCTGGAGAATCTGCGGGCGCAGGGGATCATCCCCAGGCCTCGTCAACGCCCGACACCGGATCCGTTCCCGACCGACCGGTTCGTCCCCGACCCGTCGTGACGAATCGGCAGCGACAGCGGATGGCGGGACATCGCCGGCCGACCGGTCGCTGCTCTTCAATCCGGACCGGAATTCCACGCCTTCCTTTTAGCTGCATCAAACGTTTCACCGTTGCGAAAGGCGACAATGTCGACTTCGTCTTTAGCAGGATTCGTCCATGACCTTCCAACATTCCCTCGTCGTGCTGGCTGTCGCGCTGTCTGCCAGCACACTCCATGCCCAGGAAGCCAAGCCGGCAGACAATACGCCCAAGCTGGCGTCCGGGCTGCTGATGAAGCAGGGCGACAAGCTGATTTTCGCGCCCTGTCGCGACCGCAGCTACAGCACGGTGGACGATATTTCGCCGGAGCGTTCAGTGACGAAGGCGCTCGACAGTGTCGGCCTGGCGGCCGGCAAGAAGCTGTACGTCGAGCTGATGGCGGTGCTCGAAGGCGGCATGGTCAGGGCTTCCGGCCTCAACCTGGCGCGGACCGAAGGGCGCTGCCAGCAGCAGGGCGGCAACGAGGAAAGCTGGCGCGCCAGCGGCAACGAACCGGGCTGGTTGCTGGCCGTCGGGCCGGAAGTGGTGGTTTTGAAGCGCCTGGGCCAACCCGATGTCAATGTGCCCGGCACGCCGGTCGTTCGTGACGGCGGCGTCGTCCGCTTCGAGGCCCGGACCGAGGCCTCACGGCTCAAGGCGCGTTTCGAGAACAAGGTCTGCCACGATACGATGGCCGATGCGGTATTCGGGTGGACGGCGACGGTCGAGATCAACGGCCAGACGCTCAAGGGCTGCGCCTGGCAGCGCTGATCGACCAGGCGTCGGGCCATATGCCCCTTTCAGTGACGACTGCACCCCAAGGGTGCTTCCTGCGGGGCGCGGTAGACGGCGAAAAATGGCCTGAAATCAGGTCGTCGAGAAGGTGAATGCGTCGGCGAAAAACTCTTCTTCCGGCAGCTTGCAGCGTGCCGCGAAATCGTGGCGTGCCGCATCGATCATGGCCGGCGCACCGCAGGCATAGACCTGGTGGCCGGAAAGGTCCGGAAAATCCGCCATCACGGCCTGATGAACCAGGCCGCTGCGGCCTGTCCAGTGGTCGTCGGCCGCCGGTTCGGAAAGCACCGGCACATAGCTGATGTTGGCGTGTTCGGCGGCCCATTGCTCGGGCAGGGCATTCAGATACAGATCGACGCGCGCCTTGGCGCCCCAGTAGATGTGCATCGGGCGCATGCATTTCTCGGCGATGGCGTGTTCGACGATGGCCTTGATCGGTGCGAAGCCGGTACCGCCGGCGAGCAGGATCATCGGCTTCGGCGACTCCTCGCGCAGGTAGAAACTGCCGTGCGGGCCGTTGAAACGCAGGATGTCGCGTACCTTCATCGACGAGAAAACCTGATCGGTGAACAGGCCGCCGGGCACGTGCCGGATGTGCAGTTGCAAGAGGGAGTCATCGTGCGGCGCATTGGCCAGCGAGAAGCCGCGCTTCTTGCCGTCCTTGAGCAGGATGTCGACGTATTGCCCGGCGAGGAACTGCAGGCGCTCGCTGGCCGGCAGCTTGAGGTAGATCGCCATGACATCGGGCGCCAGTCGCTCGAGCTTCTCGATGCGCGCGGGCATGGTCTTGACCGGGATGTCGGTGGCCGAACCGGCTTGTTTGGACTCGAGCGTCAGGTCGGACTGCGCCCTGGCGCAGCAGAAGAGCGCCAGGCCGGCGGCCTTGTCCTCGTCGCTCAGCGCTTGGGCTTGGGCCTTGCCGTGGTCGACGCTGCCGGCGAGCACTTTTCCCTTGCACGAGCCGCAGGCGCCATCGCGGCAGCCGTAGGGCAGGGTCAGGCCCTGGCGCAGCGCGGCGTCGAGAATGCTTTCGTCGGCTTCGGCGACGAATTGCCGGCCGCTAGGCTGGACGGTAATCTGGTGGCTCATCTCTTCCTCA
>DATIUN010000168.1:0-10492 GCA_035466795.1 Azonexus sp.
GATCGACGGCATCGGCATCGACGCGCTGGTCGAAAAGCGCACTTTCGGCCTGATGAATCCGAAGCAGGCGGAGAGCATCGCCAAGAAGACCCGGAAGGAATTCCCGGATGGCATCCCGGCCTTCGGTACCGACGCCCTGCGCTTCACCTTCGCCTCGCTCGCCTCGCCGGGCCGCGACATCAAGTTCGACCTCAACCGCTGCGACGGCTACCGCAATTTCTGCAACAAGCTTTGGAACGCCACGCGCTTCGTGCTGATGAACGTCGAGGGCCACGACCTGGCCCTCGACCATCAGCAAGGGATTGGTGGTCAATGCGTCACGGTCGACGGTGAAAAACGCCTGCATTTCAGCTTCGCCGACCGCTGGATCGTCAGCCTGCTGCAACGCGTCGAAAAGGAAGTCGAACAGCACTTCGCCGACTATCGTTTCGACCTGATCGCCCAGACCATCTACAAGTTCGTCTGGGACGAGTTCTGCGACTGGTATCTTGAAATCGCCAAGGTCGAGGTCCAGACCGGCAACGATGCCCAGCAACGTGGCGCCCGCCGCACCTTGGTGCGCGTCCTGGAAACGATACTCCGTCTGGCCCACCCGCTGATTCCGTTCATTACCGAGGAACTGTGGCAGACCGTCGCCCCGATCGCCGGCCGCAAGACGCACGAGTCGATCATGCTCGCCGCCTACCCGCGCGCCGATCTGTCGCGCATCGACGAAGCCTCGGAAGCCAAGGTCGAGCGCCTGAAAGCCCTCACCTACGCCTGCCGCAACCTGCGCGGCGAGATGAACGTCTCGCCGGCCCTGCGCATGCCGCTGCTGGTGGCCGGCGGTGGTACCGAGATTTCCGAGTTCGCGGCCATCCTGCAAGCGCTGGGCAAGCTCTCCGAGGTACAAATCGTCAACGACATGCCGGCCGATGCGATGGCGCCAGTCGCCGTCGTCGGCGAAATCCGCCTGATGCTGAAGGTGGAAATCGATGTCGCCGCCGAGCGCGAGCGACTGGCCAAGGAAATCGAGAAACTGGAAAAGCAGATCTCGATCGCCCAGGGCAAGCTCGCGAACGAAGGCTTCGTCGCCCGCGCCCCGGCGGCCGTGGTCGAGCAGGAAAAACAACGCGTTGCCGACTTCTCGGCCACGCTGGAAAAACTCAAACCGCAGCTCGCCAAGCTCGGCTAACCAAAGAAAGCGCCATGGAAGACAAACGCGGTATTTTTGCCCAGATATTCCTCGCCATGATGATCTTCACCGGCCTCGTCTGGGTATGGACGGTCGCCTTCATCATCTCCTGGCCGTGGGAGAAAAGCAGTACCTGGAAGCCTGAATTCCGCGTGGTTGCCGTCTGTGCCGACAAGATGCCCTGCGGATTCGCCTATGGCGAACTGGCCGATGCCAGGGCCAAGGGTCTCTTCTTCTCGCTGAACCCGGCCGAGCCGGCCGGCGACATCGAGGAAGCGCAAAACTGGCTCAAATGGAAGGTCGACAACGGCATCATCGAGGCCAAAGCGTCCTCGTGGCACTTCCAGACCACCATCCGCTACAAGGTGGAAGACGAAACGCCGATCCTGATCGAGTATCAGGATGTCGGCGCCAAGGCTTTCTATTACGGCATCGCGGCCGGCCTGTTCTCGTTGATCGGCATCTACCTGCGCAAGCTGCGCAGCTGATTGTTGCACCCCGGGGGCACCCCACGGGGCGCGGTCGACTGCCTGAATTGCCCAATTTTCAGGCGGTCGAAACTCTTGCCCGCTAAAACCATCTGACACGGGTCACCCTCCCCACCCGTTCCAAGATGCCCCATGACCTCAGCCTGATCACCACCGTTACCGCAGCCTTCGGGCTGGCGCTGATTTTCGGCGTCATCGCCGCGCGCCTGCGCATGCCGCCGCTGGTCGGCTATCTGCTGGCCGGCGTCATGATCGGCCCGGCCACCCCCGGCTTCGTCGCCGATGTCAACCTCGCCGGGCAATTGGCCGAAATCGGCGTCATGCTGCTGATGTTCGGCGTCGGTCTGCATTTTTCGCTTGAAGACCTGCTGGCGGTCAAGCGCATCGCCGTTCCCGGCGCCCTCGTGCAGATTGCCGTCGCCACGGCCATGGGCATGGGGCTGACCCTGTTCTGGGGCTGGGAACCCGGCGCTGCGCTCGTCTTCGGCCTGGCGTTGTCGGTCGCCAGCACCGTGGTCCTGCTGCGGGCACTCGAAGCGCGCGGCGTGCTGGACTCGATCAACGGACGCATTGCCGTCGGCTGGCTGGTGGTCGAGGATCTGGTCATGGTCCTCGTCCTCGTCCTGCTGCCGCCACTCGCCGGCATGCTGGGCGGACAGCAGGCGGGCGCGGCCGCCGCCGTCTCGGGTGAAATCTGGACCACGCTGGGCCTCACTTTCGCCAAGATTGCCGCGTTCATCGCGCTGATGCTGATCGTCGGTCGCCGCCTGTTGCCCCGCCTGCTTTGGCTGGTCTCCAAGACCGGCTCGCGGGAACTATTCACCCTGTGCGTCATCGCCGCCGCGGTCGGCGTCGCCTACGGTTCCGCCCACCTGTTCGGGGTTTCCTTCGCGCTCGGTGCGTTCTTCGCCGGCATGACGATACGCGGCTCGGAATTCAGCCACCGCGCGGCCGAGGAATCACTGCCGCTGCGCGACGCGTTCTCGGTCCTTTTCTTCGTATCGGTCGGCATGCTGTTCAACCCGCAGATTCTCATCGACGAACCAGCCAAAGTGCTCGCCGTCACTGCCATCATCATGCTCGGCAAGACCATCGCCGCCGTCGCCCTCGTCCTCGCCTTCCGCTATCCGCTCAATACGGCGCTGACGGTTGGCGCCAGCCTGGCCCAGATCGGCGAGTTTTCCTTTATCCTGGCCGGCCTGGGCGCGACGCTCGGCCTGATGCCGCCGGAAGGGCAAAGCCTGCTGCTGGCCGGTGCGCTCATCTCGATCGCCTGCAACTCGCTGACTTTTACCGCCATTGCGCCCCTTCAGGGGTGGCTGCGCGCCAACTCGGCCCTCGCACGCCAACTCGAGCACCGCGCAGATCCGCTGGCTGAACTGCCAATGAGCACAGACCAGGCGCAACTCACCGGCCAGGTCGTGCTGGTCGGCTACGGCCGGGTCGGCCAGCGCATCGCCGCCCTGCTCGCTGAACGGGGAGTCAACCATGTCATCGTCGAACAGAACCGCGAACTGGTCGAGAAGCTGCGCGCCCGGAACATCCTGGCCGTCTGCGGTGACGGCAGCCAGCCAGCGGTGCTGATCCAGGCCCACATCGCCCGCGCCGGCATGCTGGTGATCGCCACGCCGGATGCCTTCGCCGCGCGCAAGATGCTGGAGATCGCCCGCACCCTGAATCCCGGCATCGAGTCGGTGCTCCGCACGCACAGCGAGGAAGAAGCAGAACTGCTGCAGCGCGACAAGGCCGGCACGGTGTTCATGGGCGAACATGAACTGGCGCGCGGCATGGCGCAACATGTTCTGAAGCGCATGGGGCTGGCCGGCAAGCCGTCGGCGAATCACTGAGCCTGCTGCGGTCGACGCCTGAAAAAGGTCACTTTTCAGGACGCTGGTGATTCGAGCCTGACTGCGATCAACCCGCGCAACGCGTTGCCAAGCCAGAAACCCTGCTGCAAATCATCGGGCAACAGAACCGCCTCGCGCGCCCGGCCACTGGCCAGCAGTTCGGCGCGCAGCACGCCGGGCAAGGCGCCGCTGTTCAGTGGCGGGGTCAGCAACTGTCCGTCGCGCTCGAAAAAAACGTTGCTGCGAGCCCCCTCGGCCACTTCGCCGCGCTCATTGAGAAACACCACGTCGAACACCGGGGAATCGGCACCCAGGCCGCACAACGCCGCATCGTAGAGTTGCCGCGCTGTCGTCTTGTGCCGGCGCAACGGGTCGGTCGAATTGATCGCCTCGGCAGCCAGGCGGGCCAGGCGCGGCGCGGCCGGCTCATCCGCCAGCGAAAAGGCCTGCACCTCGATCTCGCCAGCCTTGGACAGCGTCAGGCGCACCCGCCAGACGCCGTTACCGGGCAGGCTGTCCAGACGCTGCAGCAACGCTGCCTCGTCCAATGGAAATCCGATCCAGGCTGCCGAGCGCCGCAAACGCGCCAGATGGCCCGCCAGCCGCGGATAACTTCCCGCCTCACGCCGCAGGGTCTCGATCAGCTTCAGACCGGGATCACAATCGCGCAGAAAGCTCGCCTTCAATTGGGCTTCCTGCCATTCTGCAGCCGCCCCGGAATCGGCGACGATGCCGCTGCCGACGCCCATCCGTCCTGTGCGGTCAGGTGCCAGTTCCAGTGTCCTGATGGCAACGTTCAGGCAAAAATCGCCATCCGGCGCGATCCAGCCGAACGCCCCGGTGTACAGGCCGCGCGGCTCGCTCTCGAGCGCCGCCAGTATCTGCGTGGCACGAATTTTCGGCGCGCCGGTAATCGAACCACAGGGGAACAGTGCCCGCAGGATGGCCGCCAGCCCTAACCCGGGGACCAGCGCCGAAATCTCCGAGACCATCTGCCAGAGGCTCGGGTAATCCTCGATCGTGAACAACGCGTCGACCTTGACACTTCCATTCTTCGCCACGCGGCCGAGGTCGTTGCGCAGCAGATCGACGATCATCAGGTTCTCGGCTCTGTCCTTGACCGACGCCAGCAGGCGCGCAGCCGGCTCGCGGCGTGCCAGCGTGCCCTTCATCGGCCGCGTGACCACGAGATCGCCCTGTCGCTTCAGAAACAGCTCCGGCGAGAGCGAGACGATTCCCCTGTCGGCATTCCCCAGGAATCCGCCATAGCGCACCGGCTGGCGCTCGCGTAGCCTGGCGTACAAGGCCAATGGCTGGCCGAACCATTCAAAAGTCAGCGGGAACGTGAAATTGGCCTGGTAACAGTCGCCGGCGGAAATGTAGTCGCGGATGCGGTCGACCGCGGCTGCATGCCGTTTTTCATCGACTGCCGAGGCGATGCCGCCCACCCCGGCCGGCTGTTCGTCCACCCGCGCCACGAGCCAGGCGTCGGCGCTGACGGCATCCATCTCGATGCACCGCTGGAAACGCCAGAAGCGGGCCAGCGGCCGATCCGCATGCGCTGTCCAGCCGGTAGGCGCGGTCGCCGGTTCCAGCAGGTAACCCAGCTCGTACTCGAGTGCCGCGACGCACCACAGGTCGCCCCCTTCGACGGCACCAAGCACGGCATCCACTTCGTCGATGCTGGCGATCGTCAGGCAATCGACCAGGCCTTCAAAACACCAAGCGGCGGGCGCTCCCTGCGGAGCCCGCCGATCTTCGAAAAATGCGTGGAACGCCGAGCTTATTTGCGCTTCAGGTAAAACTCGAAGACGCCGTTCGCTTCCTGCTGCCCGACCAGATCATTCGCCGTCTGTTTGCAAAAAGCGGCAAAATCCTTGACCGAACCGGGATCGGTCGCCTGCACGCGAAGCACCTGGCCGGTTTCCATTTCAGCCAGCGCCTTCTTGGTGCGCAGAATCGGAAGCGGGCAGTTGAGCCCTTTTGCATCGAGATCGCGATCAAATTCCATGGTGTGTCACCCGATATGAGAACTGCTTATTTTACCCCTAATTCCGCCGCTCCTTCATTTCCTCGAGTTGGCGCTTCTTCATCTCACGCAGGCGCCCGTCGATCACCGACATCTCGTAGAAATTGCCGTCACCCGCCTGCTGCGCCAGTTGCAGTTGCTCGATCGCGCCTGCGGTCTGCCTCTTGAGCAGGGACATTTCGGCCAGCGCCAGATGCTGTTGCGAGCGGCGTCCGAGGCCGGCATACGCTTCCGCGCGCATCTTGTAGAAACGCGCATCCTGCGGGTAGCTTTGCAATTGCGTGTCGGAAAACTTCAGTGCTTCGGTATAGCGTTTGCCGCCGACCAGCGCATCACCGTATCCGTAGAGGACCGAAACATTGAGCGGGTAGCGGGCCATTGCATCGCGGTAGGTCGCCAGACCGCCATCCAGTTCGCCGCGCGCTACCCGGACTTCGGCGAGCAGGCGCTCGACCATCGCCGACGACACCTTCAGCTTGCGCACCGCCAGCAGTTCCTGCTCGGCAGCCGCCCAGTTGGCGCTGCGCGCATAGGCCACGGCGAGGCCATAACGGGCACTGCCTTCAGAAGCGTATTTTTTCTCGCGCAACAGGGTCTCGAAATCCCTGACCGCATCCACCGGACGGCCCTGCAAGGCCCGAACCCGGGCACGAACGAGCAGAAAATCCTGGCTGTCGGCGACCTGACGATAGCTGACTGTCTGTTGCCGGTTCTGCATGTCCGAGAGGCGCTCGACGGTCAGCGGGTGGGTTCTCAGGTAGGCGGTCGCGTTGTTTTCATAGAGGCGTGTCGAACTCTGCAAGCGCTCGAAAAATCCCGGCATCCCGCCGGGATCGAAGCCGCCCTGCTTGAGCGTATCGAAGCCGAGACGGTCGGCCTCCCGCTCGAAGTCCCGCGAATAGGCGAGTTGGGCAGAAATCGCCCCGGCCTGCGAAGCGGAGATTCCGGCCATCGCCGCCTGCGGATTCGATCGGGCAGCCAGCAGCGCCAGCCCCATGGCGACCATCGACGCCATCGACAGCTTTTTCGACTGAAAGACCTGGCGCGCGATATGGCGTTGTGTCACGTGTGAAATTTCGTGCGCCAGCACGCCGGCCAACTCGGACTCGGTCTGCGCCGAAAGGATCAGCCCGGTATGAACGCCGATAAAGCCGCCGGGCATGGCGAAGGCGTTGATGGTCAGCTCGTTAATCGGAAAGAAATAAAAACCCATGCCGGGATCGCTGCTGACCGCAACCAGACGTCCGCCGAGCTGATTGAGATAGGTTTCGATATCCGGATCGTCAAGATAGCTCGGCTCGCGCCAGCGAATCTCATCCATGATCTGCTGGCCGATCTTCTTTTCGGCCGCCAGCGACAACTCTTCGCTGGCGATATCGCCCAATTCCGGCAACTCTTCGGCACGCAAGGGCTGCGCCGCCAAGGCACAGGCCAACAGGCCAGCAAGGAAACGTCGAACAAGCTGCATGATGCTATGATACCGCAGGCGGCCGCCGCACCCGGCGTTCCGGTCGTAACCAAGCGTAACAAATCGTGACCGATCAAACCCTTACCCATTTTGACGCGACCGGCCAGGCCCACATGGTCGACGTCGGCAGCAAGTCCGAAACCGTACGCGTCGCCCGTGCCGCGGGCAGCATCTTCATGAAGCCGGAAACCCTGACGCTGATCCAGTCGGGCTCGGCAAAAAAAGGGGATGTTCTGGGCATCGCCCGGATCGCCGCAATCCAGGCCGCAAAGCGGACCGGCGAACTGATCCCGCTTTGCCACCCGATCGCGCTGACCCGCGTTACTGCGGATTTCGACATCGACGTCGAAAAAAGCGCGGTTCACTGCCGGGTAAGTGCCGAGTGCCATGGCCGGACCGGCGTCGAGATGGAGGCGCTGACCGCAACCTCGGTCGGCCTGCTGACCATTTACGATATGTGCAAGGCGGTCGACCGCGGCATGCGCATCGAGAACCTGCGCCTGCTCGAGAAATCGGGCGGCAAATCCGGGCAGTGGATCGCCGCCGGGGCCGGCGACACAAAAAAGCCCGCCTGAATCAGGCGGGCTTGATGTCCTGCTCGGCCGTGGTTCAGGCGGCCTGGATGTTGGAAGCCTGCTTGCCCTTGGGGCCTTGCACGACGTCGAACGAAACCTTCTGACCTTCTTTGAGGGTCTTGAATCCGCTCATGTTGATGGCGGAAAAGTGGGCGAAGAGATCTTCGCTGCCATCATCCGGCGTGATAAAGCCAAAACCCTTGGAATCATTGAACCACTTGACGGTACCGAGTGCCATGTTTGCAACTTTCATACAAAAAACAAAAAAATTTACGGGTCTCCCCGACTCCCTGTTTGAGCTCGGCAACCCGGTGCCTGCGGCAACCCTGATGCAACGCGAATCCAAACACAAGCGCTTTCTACCCTCGTCACGAAATGGCGTCAACAACTTTCAATGACGCGCCGCAACATAAGCCGAGGAAATTTCAGCACTTTACGGGCAACATTGCCCCCTTCAGACAGTTGCACAATGGAACGGACTGTATAGAATCCCGCTCATGGCTACAAAGTCTCAGGATGGGAGTCTGCTCGAAGCACAACGTGCCAAGACGACGCCTCCAAAGATGTACAAGGTGCTGTTGCTGAACGACGATTACACGCCGATGGAGTTCGTGATCGTCGTGCTTCAGCGTTTTTTTGCGATGGGTACTGAACAAGCGACGCAAATCATGCTCAAAGTTCACAACGAGGGCCGTGGCGTGTGCGGGGTTTTCCCGCGCGATATCGCCGCGACCAAGGTTGAACAGGTGGGTACGTTTGCCCGCCAATACCAGCATCCACTTGCTTGCATCATGGAGGAAAATTGATGATCGCCCAGGAACTCGAAGTCAGCCTGCACATGGCTTTTGTCGAAGCGCGACAGAAGCGTCACGAGTTCATCACGGTGGAGCATCTGCTCCTGGCGCTGATCGACAACCCGTCCGCCGCTGAAGCGTTGCGCGCCTGCGGCGGCAAGCCGGACGCGCTGCGCAAGGATCTGACCAACTTCATCAACGAACACACACCTGTCGTCTCCGGCGAGGACGACATCGACACCCAGCCGACGCTCGGCTTCCAGCGCGTCATCCAGCGCGCCATCCTGCACGTCCAGTCGTCCGGCAAGAAGGAAGTGAATGGCGCCAACGTGCTGGTCGCCATCTACGGCGAGAAGGATTCGCACGCGGTCTACTTCCTGCAGAAGCAGGGAATCACCCGTCTCGATGTCGTGAACTACATTTCTCACGGCGTCAGCAAGGTACCGCAGCAGAAGACGCCGACCGAGGGCGAAGTCGAAACCGAGGGCGAAAAGGAACAGGCCGGTCCCCTTGAGCAATATACGATCAACCTCAACGCACTGGCGCTGCAGGGCAAGATCGACCCACTGATCGGCCGCGACAAGGAACTTGAACGCGTCATCCAGACCCTGTGCCGCCGGCGCAAGAATAATCCGCTGCTGGTCGGCGAAGCCGGGGTCGGCAAGACAGCCATTGCCGAAGGCCTGGCCCGGCGGATTGTTGAAGGCGACGTCCCGGAGATTCTCGCCAAGGCCAACGTCTATTCGCTGGACATGGGTTCCCTGCTGGCTGGCACCAAGTATCGCGGTGATTTCGAGCAGCGCCTCAAGGGCGTCATCAAGCAACTGGGCGACAATCCAAACGCCATCATGTTCATCGACGAGATCCACACCCTGATTGGCGCCGGCTCCGCCTCAGGCGGCACGCTGGATGCCTCCAACCTGCTGAAGCCGGCCCTTTCGTCGGGAACCTTGAAGTGCATCGGCGCGACAACCTACACCGAATTCCGCGGCATCTTCGAGAAGGACAGCGCGCTCTCCCGGCGCTTCCAGAAGATCGACGTCAACGAACCGTCGGTTGCCGAAACCGTGGAAATTCTCAAGGGACTGAAAAGCCGCTTCGAAGCGCACCACGGCATCAAGTACTCGGCCACGGCGATTTCATCGGCTGCCGAGCTTGCCGCCCGCTACATTACCGACCGCCACCTGCCGGACAAGGCGATCGACGTCATCGACGAGGCCGGTGCCGCCCAGCGCATCCTGCCCAAGTCGAAGCAGAAGAAGGTCATCAACAAGACCGACATCGAGGAAGTCATCGCCAAGATCGCCCGCATTCCGTCGCAACATGTATCGCTGGACGACCGCGGCGCGCTTAAGAACCTCGACCGCGACCTGAAGGCCGTCGTCTTTGGCCAGGACAAGGCGATCGACGCGCTGGCCAGGGCGATCAAGATGGCCCGTTCCGGCCTTGGCAACCCGGGCAAGCCGATTGGTTCCTTCCTGTTCAGCGGCCCGACCGGCGTCGGCAAGACCGAAGTCGCCAAGCAACTGGCGTACTGCCTGGGTATCGAATTGCAGCGTTTCGACATGTCGGAATACATGGAACGCCATGCGGTTTCCCGCCTGATCGGCGCCCCGCCCGGCTACGTCGGTTTCGACCAGGGCGGCCTGCTGACCGAAGCGGTGACCAAGAAGCCCTACAGCATCCTGCTGCTCGACGAAATCGAGAAGGCGCATCCGGACATCTTCAACATCCTGCTGCAGGTCATGGACCACGGGACGCTGACCGACAATAACGGGCGCAAGGCCGATTTCCGCAACGTCGTCATCATCATGACCACCAACGCCGGCGCCGCCGAATTGTCCAAGACCACCATGGGCTTCACGCAGCAGCGGGTGGCCGGCGACGAAATGGCGGAGATCAAGCGCTTATTTACGCCGGAATTCCGCAACCGACTTGATGCGACGATCTCATTCTCGCCGCTCGACCGTGAGGTTATTCTGCGCGTCGTCGACAAGTTCCTGATGCAACTCGAGGAGCAACTGCACGAGAAGAAGATGAAGGCCCACTTCACCGAGGCGGTCAAGGAAATGCTGGCCGAAAAGGGCTTCGATCCGCAGATGGGCGCGCGCCCGATG
>DATIUN010000169.1:0-2349 GCA_035466795.1 Azonexus sp.
CAACGGGAGCCTCGGCTCCCGTTGTTCATCTCCGGCTTGAATCTTTTTTCAAGCGGTCTGGCGCATGACCTTGCCCGGCTTGCTCTGGCACTGGTTCGCTTCCTGCAGGCACTGACGGGCGCAGGATGCGCAATGTCCGCAGTCGCGGGTGACGCCGAGGTCGCGGCGCAGGTCTTTCAACGTGCGGGCGCCGCCTTCGGCGGCTTCGCGAATCTGGCGCTCAGTGACGGCTTGGCAGACACAAACATACATCGACAGCCTCCGTGAACAGCAGCAGGTGCTTGATGAGAACAGTTCGCATTTTATACGGATGCGAATGACTGTCAATGGCATTTGTGGTGAAGTCGAAAAAAAGCCACGGCGGGGTTCCGTGGTTTCCGGGTTGGCGTGGTGCTGGATCAGCCTTCGCCCGGCTCCATGTGCGCCTGCAGGTAGTTGGGCAGGGTGACATCGGCGATCAGGGTCTGCTGCGTTTCCAGCCAGTCGATGGCTTCCTCGCAGTGTTCGAGCAGGTCTTCGAGCAGGTCGCGGCTGACGTAGTCCTGCAGCGTTTCGCACAGGGCAATCGAATCGACCAGCAGCGGGCGCTGGATTTCGCGCTCGTACTTGAGGTCGCTGGCCAGGCATTCGACGACGTGCTCGCCGATCATCAGCTTGCCGAGGTTTTGCAGGTTGGGCAGGCCTTCGAGGAAGAGCACGCGCTCGATAATTTCGTCGGCTTCCTTCATGACGCGGATCGACTGCCGGTACTGGTAGTCATTGAGTTTTTCCAGGCCCCAGTTGCGGAACATGCGGGCATGCAGGAAATACTGGTTGATTGCGGTCAACTCGTTTTTCAGCACTCTATTCAGTGCGTCGATGACTTTCTTGTCGCCTTTCATCGTCCGCTCCTCAGGCCGGGTTGCCGGAGCCCATCTGGCTCTGCTGGTAGTTTTGCAGGCCGACCAGTTCAATCAGGCCGATCTGCTTTTCGAGGTAATAGGCGTGGTCCATTTCGGTATCCTCGAGCTGGACGCCGAGCATGTCGCGGGTCACGTAATCCTGCGCCAGTTCGCAAGCCGCCATGGCTTTCTTCAGTTCGCCGACGACCTTGTATTCGACGGCCAGATCGGCCTTCAGCATGTCGGGCACGGTCTTGCCGACCTTCAGTGCCTCGCGCTTGGCGAGATTGGGCTTGCCTTCGAGGAAGAGGATGCGCTGGATCAACGCGCGGGCGTGCTGGCGCTCGTGGTCGGATTCGTGCAGCGCCTTCTCGGCGAGCTGGGCGAAGCCCATGTCGGCGTACATTTCGCCATGGATCAGGTATTGGTCGACGGCGGTCAGTTCGCCGGCCAGCAGATCGTTCAGGATGTCGATGATTTTCTTGTCGCCCTTCATGGCTTTCTCCGGAAAATGATGGAAACGGGAAGGCTGGCTGGCGAAAATCGGCTGGCTTGCGCTAGTTTTGATTCTAGGCTTCGCCGGATTCTTTTGCTACCCAGATATGTCGTGCGACCGCGTGTTCGAGCGCCAGTTCCACTTCGTCGGCGAGGATGACGGTCATCGGCCGTTGTTGCAGCACAGTCAGCGGGCGCGATTCGGCGAGGCCGTAGGCGATGAGTTGTTCGCGCTGGAGCGGATCGATTTCGTCGCCGAATCCGGCCAGGCGGACCTCCTGGCCGGCGGGAATGAAGGCGAGTGGCAGGCGGGCTTCGTGTTTCGGGCTCATGCCGGCATCCAGAGGGCGCGCAGGGCGATGTTGAACAGGCCGCCGACGAGGAAGGCAAAGGGGACGATCACGGCGACCATGGCGAGGGCGACCTTCAAGCCCTGTTCCTTGACCATCATCATCAGGCTGGCGAAGCATGGAATGAACAGTGTGATGGTGATCATGCCGACCACGGCCTGAACTGGCGACAGGCTGTGGGCCATGGCGAACAGGCCGGTGGCGCCGAAGTCGCGGCGCAGGAAACCCATCACGAAGGCGGCCGAGGCTTCCTTGGGCAGGCCGAGCCAGCCGGAAACCAGCGGTTCGCCGGCGCGGATGATGGCGGGCAGGGCGCCCAGCTTGTCGAGCGCGAACATGATGAAGGTGCCGAGCAGGAAGAGCGGGATGACTTCCAGCAGATACCACTTGAGTCGTCCGCCGGTCTTCTTGAGGACGTTGCCGAGGATGGGCAGGCGCATCGGCGGCAACTCGGTGACCAGCGGGATGCGCCGGCCGGGAATCAGCCGGGCGGCGAGGAAGCCGGACAGAACCAGAACCAGAACCATGGCCAGCACCCAGATCAGCACGGCGCTGAACGAGACGCCGCCGAGCATGCCGAGAACAACGCCGAGCTGGGCCGAGCAGGGGATGGCCAGGGCGAG
>DATIUN010000170.1:0-3450 GCA_035466795.1 Azonexus sp.
ACGGTAAAAAAGATCGACAAGGCGGCCGGCGAGGTGGTCATCCAGCATGGCCAGCTCGACAGCATCGGCATGCCGCCGATGACCATGGCCTTCGGCGTCGCCGACAAGGCCTGGCTGAACAAGCTCAAGCCCGGCGACAGAATTCGTTTCGCCGCCGAAATGAAGGGCGGCAATGCCATCGTCAGTCGTTACGAATTGGTGAAATGAAATCCCGGTTGCCCGGTCTGTTGCTGGCCTTGCTGCTGACTTCGGCGGCGTACGCTGAGCCCTTGCCCGGCGCCAATGTCGAATCGCTGCTCGTCATCGCCCGCGAAGGCAGCCCGGATTTGCGCATGGTGCGACTGGAAGCGGAAGCGGCGCGCGAGCGCATCGATCCGGCCGGGGCGCTGCCCGATCCTTTCCTGCGTATCGAGTTGGAGAACATCACGCGCAACGGCACGCAGGAGGCGTCCCTGTCGCCGTCGCGGGTCGGCGACACCAAATATCTGCTGGCACAGCCGCTGCCGTTCTGGGGCAAGCGCGACCTCAAGCGCGATATCGCCGAAGCCGAGGCCGAACAGGCCGGCAGTCGCGCCACCGATACCTGGGCTGAGGTCGCCGGCCGCATCAAGAGCCTTTACGCGCAATACTGGCTGACCCACCGGGCGCTGCAACTGGCCCGCGAGAACATCGAACTGACCCGTCAGCTCGAGAAAATCGCCCAGGCGCGCTACGCCGGCGGGCTCGCGGCGCAGCAGGATGCGATCCGTGCTCAGGTCGAGCGCAGCACCATGGACAGCGAACTGGTCGGCATGGAAACCGAATACCGGCAACAGGCCGCCTTCATCAACGCCATGCTGGCCCGCAACGCCAGCGCGCCGCTTGCCGAACCGGCCGCGCTGCGCCCGCTGCCGGCGCGGCTCGAGGCCAGCGCCCTGAACGAGCGGTTGCTGGCGAAGAACCCGCAACTGGCCATCGAGGCGGCCCGCGTCGATGGCGCCGGGAAGACTCGCGACCTCGCCTTCCGCAACCGTTTTCCCGATTTCATCGTCGGCGTGCAGCCGATGCAGGTGGGCGATCGCGTCGATGCCTGGACCCTGATGCTGGAACTCAACGTGCCGCTGCAGCAGGGCACCCGGCGCAGTCAGGAACGCGAGTCGGAGCGCATGCTGGAAGCCGCCGCCGCGCGCAAGGAAGCACTCGGCTACCGGCTGAATGGCGAGTTGAGCGGTGCAGTGGCCAATCTGGAAGCCGCGCGGACGACCGAGCAGATCACCCGCAGCCGCCTGCTGCCGCAGGCCGAACTGACCTTCAAGGCGGCGCTCGCCGGCTACGAAACCGGCAAGGTGGATTTCGCCACGCTGCTCGATGCCCAGCGCCAGATCCGCAACGCCCGCCTCGCGCTGCTGCGCGCCCAGGCCAGCCAGCAGCAGCGGCTGGCCGACATCGAAAGACTGCTCGGAGAAGACCTGTGAGAACCGGCACGACCCTGATTGTTGCCGCCATCGCCCTTGTGGCGGGCGGATTTGCCGGTTACCGGCTGGCCTTGCCAAAGCCGGAGGCTGTTGCCCAGTCTGTCGCCCCTCAAGGGGACTTGCTTCGCGGCGCGGTCGACGGTCAAAAAACGGCAAAAAAGCTCCTCTATTACCGCAACCCGATGGGCCTGCCCGACACCTCGCCGGTGCCGAAAAAAGACCCAATGGGCATGGATTACCTGCCGGTTTACGAAGGCGAGGACGAAACCGGGAGCGGCCTCAAGATCAGCGCCGAAAAGATCCAGAAGCTGGGCGTCAAAAGCGCGCCGGCGAAACGTCAGGTGCTTGACAAGACGGTGCGTGCCAGCGGCCGCGTCGAGATCGACGAGAGCCGTACCTACACGGTCACCGCCAAGTTCGAGGGCTACATCGAGCGCCTCTACGTCAACACCAGCGGCCAGCCGGTCGGGCGCGGGCAGCCCCTGTTCGAGGTGTACAGCCCGGAACTGGTGTCGGCCCAGCGCGAATATGCCATCGCCGCGCAAGGCGTCGGCCAGTTGAGCGAAGCCGGCGGCGAGGCGCAGGGCGCCATGAAGCAACTCGCCGAGTCCAGCCTGCAACGGCTGAAAAACTGGGACATTTCAGACGAACAGGTCAAGGCGCTGGCCAGGTCCGGCGAAAGCAAGCGCACCTTGACCTTCCGCTCGCCGGTGGCCGGGGTCGTCACTGAGAAGAAGGCGGTGCAAGGCATGCGCTTCATGCCCGGCGAGACATTGTTCCAGATCGCCGATACGTCGACGGTCTGGGTGCAGGCGGATGTCTTCGAGCAGGACATTGCTGCGGTCAACATCGGCCAGAAGGCCAAAATCCGGATCAACGCCTATCCCGGCGAAGTCTTCGAAGGTCGCATCGCCTACGTCTATCCGACATTGAAGGCGGAAACGCGGACGGTGTCAGTGCGCATCGAACTGGCTAATCCCAAGGGTAAGCTGAAGCCGGCGATGTTTGCCGATGTCGACATTCCGGTGGCCGGGGCAACGGCTGTGGTGACGGTGCCCAATTCGGCGGTTATCGACAGTGGCAGCCGACAAGTGGTCATCGTTCAGCTGGCCGACGGCCGCTTCGAGCCGCGCCCGGTCAAGCTCGGCCAACGTGGCGGCGACTTCGTTCAGGTTCTGGATGGCGTCAAGGAGGGCGAACTGGTGGTCACCGCCGCCAACTTCCTGATCGATGCCGAAAGCAACCTGAAGGCGGCGCTCGGCGGCATGCAGAAGGCCGAAGCGGCCAGCCCGGCGCCGGTCGGCCACAGGGCGGAGGGCACGCTGAATGGCATCGATCTGGCTGCCGGTACCGTGACCATCAGCCATGGCCCGGTGCCCAGCCTCAACTGGCCGTCGATGAAGATGGACTTCGTGCTCGCCAACCCGGCGCTGGTTGCGGGGATTGCGCCAGGGACGGGGGTGGTTATCGAGTTTGTGGAGCGGGGGCAGGGGGAATGGGTGATTACCTCGCTGGTGAGGAAATGAGGGTTTCTCGTTGTTTGGCTTGGGGTTCCGCCTTGCGGGCGTCTTACTTTCTTTTGCTTCGCCAAAAGAAAGTAAGCAAAGAAAAGGCGACCCCTGGGTCGGCGTCGGGCTGCACCCGATCCCTTGCGCTACTCGACGGGCCGGGCGGCTGGCTAAACTCGCCTGCGGCTCAGACAACGCCAGCCGACTGCACCCGGCCCGCCTGCGTTGCTCAGCGCCTCTCAAGGGGCCCGGAAAACCATCCGAGCTCAACCGGTGTTCCGCATTTTTGGACTTTTTGCGCGGTTGACCGCAACAGCCTATTTTTGTCGCTTGGCGGTTGTGCAGCGACTTCTTTCCGGGTCCCCATGTGGCGCGCCGAGCAACGCAGATGGGCCGGGGGTACTCGGCGAGGACTGTCCGAGGGGCGCAGCCCCGAGTTCCGCAGCCCCCGCCGGTACCGAGTAGCGCAGGGAAGTCGGCACAGCAGA
>DATIUN010000171.1:0-5699 GCA_035466795.1 Azonexus sp.
GTGACCGGCGAGGTCGCCATGTCGGTCGCCATGTAGATCGCGCCGAGGATCAGCCCGCCGGAGAACAGCATGAAGAACGGATTGGGAAAACGGTCCGGGCTCAGGGCGAACAGCAGCCAGGCGGTTAGACCGGCGCTGCCGAGTATGGCTGCCGGGATGCGCCAGTCCATGAAGCGGCGGAAGGCGAGATAGATGCCGCAAAGCAGTATCAGCGCCGGCGACGGGCCGACCGCCATGTGCCCGGAGAGCGAAGTCAGCAGCTCGTCGGCATTGGCGAGTATGCCGTCGAACTTCCATTTCGCAAGCGGCGTCGCGCCCGCCAGCGCATCGAACTGCTTGGCCTTGAGCCACTCGGCAACCGCAGCGGGCTGCATCAGCGGGATTGCCATCGATGAAGGAATCATCTCGTAGAATCGGCCGGGCAGGAATGAAGGCGTATAGGCAGCGATAGCCTGCGGGAAAGCCGCCTGCACGAAGGCACGGCCGACCAGCGCCGGATTGAAGACATTGAAGCCGATGCCGCCGAACAGCGCCTTGCCGAGGGCGATCGCGACGAAGCCGGCAACCGCGCCCATCCACAGCGGAAAGCCGGGGGGTATCGACAGGGCGAGCAAGAGGCCTGTAATGACGGCCGAGAAGTCGCCAATGTCGCCGGACTGCCCACCCTGGCGGACGAAGAAGCGCTCGGTGGCCAGGCAACTGGCGGTCACGACGAACAGCGACGCCAGCGCCGAGAGCCCGTACTGGTAAACGTAGAAGAGGCAGATCGGCATCAGCGACCAGACGACATGGCGCATGATCTGCTCGACGGTGCGTTCGCCCTTGATATGCGGCGCCGAACGAATCTCGATGGTCATTTGGCAATCGCCTTTTCGCGCAGGATCTGCTTGGCGACACGGAACTGCTGCACAAGCGGTATGTTGGATGGACAGACATAGGTGCAGCAACCGCACTCGAAACACTCACCGAGGTGGTAGTGCGAGCCCATCAGATCGTATTCGCGCTTGGCCGCCAGCATGCCGAGCTGCGACGGGTTGAGGCCCATCGGGCAGCTTTCGACGCATTCGGCGCACTTGATGCAAGGGTAGGTTTTCAGGCGCTTGTGGCGTTCCAGCACATCGCCGAGCAACACCAGCACGCCGGACATGCCCTTGGTGATCGGCACGTCGAGCGAGGCGGCGGCCTGCCCCATCATCGGCCCGCCAAGAATGACCTGGCGCGCATCGGCGCCGGGCGCACCGGCATAATCGAGCACGAAGCGCAGTGGCGTGCCGAGCGGCACGATGTAATCGCCCGGCTTGGCGACGCCGGGACCGGTGATGGTCACCACCCGCTCGGTCAGTCCGCGCCCCGCCGGCAACAGCTTGCCGAGTGCCGCCAGGGTACCGACGTTATTCACCACCATGCCGAGCGACACCGGCAACCCGCCGGCCGGAATTTCGACGCCGAACAGCGCCATGATCAGCATCTTTTCGGAGCCTTGCGGATACTTGGTCGGCACCAGTTCGGCGTGGATCTCCCCCTCGGGCACTGTGCCGGCACGGCTGATCGCCGCCTCAACCGCCGCCAGCGCATCCGGCTTGTTGTCTTCGATGCCGACTATAGCGCGCACCGCGCCGGTCGCCCGCATCGCATAGCGGGTGCCGATGATCATGTCATCGGCATTCTCGACCATCACGCGATGGTCGCAGGTGAGATAAGGCTCGCACTCGCAACCGTTCACGACGAGCGTATGCACCTTGGCCTGTTTCGGCACCGTCAGCTTGGCGTGCGTCGGGAAGGCTGCGCCGCCCAGGCCGACCATGCCGGTATCCCAGATCGCCTGCAGGATGTCGCCGCCGCTGGCTGTCGCGAGGTCGCGCGGCTGGCCCCACAGATCCTCCTGCGTCGCGCCGGGATAGGCGCGGATGACGATGGACTCCACCCACGGGCCGCGTACCCCTGGCCGCAAGCCGATGAACTCGACGACTCCGGTCACCGGCGCGTGGTGCGGCACCGATAACCAGTCCTCGGTACGCGCAATCGGCTCCCCGCGCACTACCTCCTGCCCGACCTTGACGATGGCGCGCGGCACCTTGCCGATGTGCTGCGACAAGGGCACGATTACCTTGGGCGGAAACGGCAGCCGGCGGATTTTCGTGTTCGCCGTCAGCTTGCACGACGGCGGATGCACGCCCCGCTGAAAGGCCTCGCCACGGAAATAGGAGAGGAGTTTCATCGCCGGCTCAGTTGAACTTCGCCGCGCGCGCCATCAGTTTCTCGACACCCGGTTCACCCATGTTCCACGGTGTGCCGGGATGGATGCAGCCGGCCGTGCACTTCTCGGCCGCCTTGACGATGTCGGCGAACTTGCCGCCCTTCGGGTTGATGACGATGGCCAGTTTCTGGTCGTTGTAGGCGAAGGTCTTCGGCGCCAGGTTGATGCACTCGTCGCATGCCGTGCATTCGGGCGACTCGATCCATACCGGGTCATAGTCGTCACTGCCGCCTTCCGCCGAAGCGGCGCCGGCAAAAGTCGGCGCCGGAGAACTTGCCCCGGCGGCGCCCGCATAGCTGTCGCTGCCCGCCATGCCCAGACTGGCGGTGATCTTCGCCAGCAGTTCGGCGCGCACGCGCTCGGCCACTTCGGCCGCATCCGACGGTTGCACATCGAGTCCGGCGATGTTGCGCAACTGGCGCCAGAAATGCAGGCGTTCCTCGGTCGACCGCACGAGATCCTCGGTCACCAGCAAGCGCATCAGACGGTTCTTGCCATCGACCGCCCAGATGAAGGGGAACTTGCCCTCGCGCTCGTCGGCATCCAGTTGCAGGAAGTCGGCCAGCATCACCATGTTCTCGTTCCAGGTCTCCGGCGGCGCCTTCTTGAACTGCTTGAGGAAGCGCGCCTCGGTCGCTGCGAAGTCGGCGAAGGTCATCGGCAGGCTCATGCTCTGCTCGTTGCCGGCTTCGTCCTGGTACTTGAGCGCGTAGGTCGGCCAGTCGGTGTCGAGCGACGGATTGCCTTCGAGGCTGACTGATTCGTTGAAGGTGATGCCTGCATCGGGATCGAAACGGAACAGGGGATAGGCACGCGATTCGACCGCCAGCTTGCTCTGGTCGACACTCTTGTCGTCGCCGACGCCATGCTCGGGCGGACAGACGGCGTAGATGTTGAACAGCGCCGGACGGCGGCTATTAAGGCCGTCGATGTAGCTTTCCAGCAGGTGATTGACATGGGCGATGGTGCCCTGCATGACGTAGGACGTGCGGTGCGCCATGCCGATCAGCGAGATTTCCTTGCGCGTTTCCTGCTTGCCGCGCATCGCCTGACCATAGGGCGCCATGTCCGACACCTGACCGATGAAGCCGGAGGTGCAGGCCTGGCCGCCGGTGTTGGAATAGACCTGCGTGTCGACCACCAGAATCTTGATCGGCATGCCGGACATCATGGCGCGCGAGAGATTCTGGAAGCCGATGTCGTACATCGCGCCGTCACCGCCTAGGCTGACCACCGGTGGGCAGAGCAGCCACTCGTCTTCCGAGAACTTGCTCCAGGTAAAGCGGCGGAAGAAGTCGTCGTCACGCTCGGGCAGGTAATCGCCGGCGAGCTCCTTTTCGGCGATGCGTACGGCCTTGAAGCCATCAGCCATCTTGGCCATGTGGCCTTCGAAGATGCCCATCGCCACCGACGGCGAATCCTGGAACAGGTGCGAGGTCCACGGGAAGGGATAGGGGTGGAAGGGGTAGGTCGCACCCCATACCGAGGTACAGCCGGTTGAGTTGATGATGCCCATCTCGGAACGGCCGCGTCCAGTCGGGCCAATCACATAGCGCCACTTGAGGTCTTTCAGCTTCTCGAGCAACTGGGCGGTATTCTTCACCCAGACCGGATCCAGCAATTGCGACGGCTTGTTCTCATTGAGTTTGGAAGCGAGATTCGACAAGGTCAAATCGTGCTGTCCGGTCGCGTCGACCGCGCGCACGACGGCGCCGATATCGGTCAGGTCGACTGCCGAGGCGAGCTTGACGCGCATGTGCTGCTCCAGCCGCCCGATCAGGTCATCGATCTTGTCCACGAAAGCCTTGACGCGCGGCTGCATCAAGGCAGCAACCGTTGAGGTGAACAGATGGATTGCCGTCTTCTCGCCGCACCCGAGACAGGCGCCGTCGCCGCAATTCATCGAGTTGTAGTTGTGCTTGTCGAGGAGCAGGGTTTCCAGTGCGCCGACCTTCTCGTCGAGGTTGTCGATGCGGCTGTATTCCTTCGGCGTAGTGGGCAGATCAAGCCAGAAATTCCAGTCGCGGCGCAGGCGCTCGGTCGATTCGTCGGTCTGCGTCACCATCTTCAGCGCGTTGTCCTCGCAGACCGTCACGCACAAGGCACAGGCCTTGCAGGTGTAGGGGTTGATGGTGATCGAGAACAGGCCACCGCTGCCTTTGCCCTTCTTCTCCTTTTGCGTCCAGAACGGCTTGGTGGTGCCGAAGGGAAATTCGCCCATCTCATTGGTGAACTGCTTGAACTCCGCCGCCATCTTCTCGCGGTCTTCCTCGGGCGCCTCGGCGACCGTGGCCGCGATGGCCTGGTCGATCAGCGGCCGCACGGCGACGCCGTCGCCGGCAATCAGGGCGCGCAATCTCTTCTCGACGGTACGCGCCGCGCGGCGCAGGTAGCGCGTCGGCGTGCCGGTGGTTTCGATGCGGTTGATGACGGTATTGAATACATCGGCCACCGAACTGACCAGGCCGGGAATCGCCGAGTCCGGACATTCGGTATAGCAGTTGCCGCAGGCGGTGCAGTTCTCGGCGATCCATACCGGATGCTCGAAGCGGATACCGGTCATGTCGCGGAATACGCCGGTGGCCGCCGGCATCAGCGAGGTACCGATGAAGGGATCGACGAGGTTGTCCGAACCCTTGCCGGTCAGATAGAAGTTGCCGGTCTGTTCCCAGAAGCGATGGATGTCGGCAATGCCGCCATCGCCGGCCGGCAACTGCTGCAACATGACCGGCAGGCCGGCATCCTTTTTGGCGTACTGCTTGCGCGTAACACCAACCTGCTTGTCGGTGATTTCGGTCAGCTCGGTATAGCCGCGCTTCACCACGCGCAAGTTATCTGCCACCACGCGCGCACCCTTGCCGCCGAACTTGGCTTGCAGTTGTGCCTCGATCGCCGCAAACAGCGCATTTTCGGTCAGGTTGGCATTCTTCATCGTCGGGCTGGCGGCAAAGAAGGCGCCCTGGAAGGCGATGCCCTGCATACGCAGTTGCAGTTCGGCCGAACCTGCCTCTTCGCGTGCAACCTGGAAGGCGTCGATGTAGTAAACGTGAATGTCGTTGTCGACGATGAACTTCTGGGCCCAGAGCGGGAAATTGGCCCAGGTTTCGTCGCCGAGGTTCGACTGGATGATGAAGTAGCCGCCCTTCTTCAAGCCGGACAGCGGGTTGGAGTGGCCAAAGACATTGGGGTCGGGCGAAAGCACGACATCGACGAAGGTGTATTCGCAGTTGATGCGGATCGGCTCCGGCGCCGCAGACAGGTAATAGGTCGTCGGCTGACCCTTCTTCTCGGAACCGTATTTCGGATTGGCCTTGATGTCCCAGCCAAGCAGTTCGTAGAGCGTCATCGCCAGGTTCTTGCCGGTGGTGATGGCACCCCAGCCGCCCACCGAGTGCATGCGCACGGTGATCGCCCCCTTGGGCAGCAGGTTCGGGTTCTCGCT
>DATIUN010000172.1:0-9378 GCA_035466795.1 Azonexus sp.
GTCCGGACGGGTCTTCATCATGGCTTCCAGTCGGGCGCGCCCCCAGGCCGGGAAGAACTGCGTTTCATCGACGGCGCGCTCGGCAATCCAGCGCAGGGTCGAGGAATTCTCGTCCTTCTTGTGCTCCATGCCGATGAACCACTGCGTCGTGGCGCGGAAGATGATCGGCGTCTTGTGACGCCAGCAGTGCGGGTAGCTGTGCTGGATTTTCTCGGTTTTGAGCAGTCGACCGCGACAGTCGAGTTCTTGCAGCACCAGCGGATTGGCTTCCCAGACCGTCTTGCCGGCCAGCTCGCCCACCGACAAGGCCGGGGTGTTGCCGAGGAAACGGCCATCATTCCCCACCGGATTATTGACCGGCAGGCCGTATTTCTTGCCGATCGTGAAGTCGTCCGCGCCATGCGCCGGCGCGGTGTGCACCAGGCCGGTACCGGCTTCGGTCGTGACGTGGGTGCCGCAGATGATGGCCACGTCGCGGTTCTGGAACGGGTGCCGGAGCAGGATCTGGTCGAGCTTGTCGCCCTGACAGGAGGCGACGGTCGTACCGCTCAGCCCGTAGCGCTGCAGGCAGGCTTCGGCCAGTTCACGGACCAGAATCAGGGCGCCCTTTTCGGTTTCGATCAGGTCGTAGGTCAGCTCCGGATGCACGCTGACCGCCTCGTTGGCCGGCAGCGTCCACGGCGTGGTCGTCCAGATCACAGCGAAAGCCGGACCGCGCAGATGGGTCAGGCCGAAGGCAGTGGCCAGTTTTTCGGCATGATTCGGGTGAACTTCGAATGCCACGTCGATGGCCGGCGAGCTCTTGTCCTCGTACTCGACTTCCGCCTCGGCCAGCGCCGAGCCGCAGTCGAGACACCAGTTGACCGGCTTCAGGCCCTGGTACAGGTAGCCCTGATCGAGAATCCTGCCCAGCGCGCGCATTTCGTCGGCTTCGGCCTTGAAGCTCATGGTCAGGTAGGGATTGTTCCAGTCACCCAGCACGCCGAGGCGGATGAAATCCTTCTTCTGGCGCTCGACCTGCTCGGCGGCATAGGCACGCGACAATTCGCGCACCTTGTCGGCGGGAATGTTCTTGCCATGCTGCTTCTCGATCTGGTGCTCGATCGGCAGGCCATGGCAATCCCAGCCCGGCACGTAGGGCGCATCGAAGCCGGCCAGCGTCTTCGCGCGAACGATGATGTCTTTCAGTATCTTGTTGACCGCGTGGCCGATGTGAATGTCGCCGTTGGCGTACGGCGGGCCGTCGTGCAGCACGAAGCGCGGACGACCGGCGCAGACTTCGCGGATGCGTTGATAGAGCTTTTTCTCCTGCCACTGGGCTACCCACTGCGGCTCGCGCTTGGGCAGGTCGCCGCGCATCGGGAACGGCGTGTCGGGGAGATTCAGCGTGTCTTTGTAATCAGCCATATTGCGTGCTCACAACTTGAAGAAGGCCCGCGCCGCCACGGCATCGGCCGCGATCTGCGCCTTGAGGGCGTCGAAATTGGGGAAGCGTTGCTCGTTACGCAGTTTGTGCACGAAACGAACGGAAATGTGCGCGCCGTAGATGTCGTGGTCAAAATCGAAAAGATGCACTTCCAGCAACGGCCGCGTACCGCCGACGGTCGGCCGGATGCCGAGGTTGGCGACGCCGGGCAGGGGCTTGCCGCCGAGGCCGCTGACTTCGACGGCGAAAACGCCGGTCATCGGCAGCGGATTATGCTTGATGCGGATGTTCGCGGTGGCGAAACCGAGTTGGCGGCCGATCTTGTCGCCATGGGCAACCTGACCGTCGATAACATAGGGGCGCCCGAGCAGGCGTGCCGCATGTTCCATTTCGCCCCCGGCCAGGGCCGCGCGAACACCGGAACTGGACACTCTTTCACCGTCGACCGTGACACTGCCCATCGCCTCGACGGCAAAGCCGTGCGCCACGCCAGCCTCCTGCAGCAGCGCGAAGTCCCCTGCACGCCCCTTGCCGAAACGGAAATCGTCGCCGATGATCAGGTGGCGAAGGCGCAGACCGCGCACCAGCACCCGCTCGATGAACTGGTCGGCGGAAAGGGCCGCCAACGCTGCATTGAAGCGACAGACCATGGCCTGTTCGATCCCGGCTTCGGCGAGCAATTCGAGCTTTTCGCGCAGCGTGGTCAGGCGCGCCGGCGCCGAGGCCGGACTGAAGAACTCGCGGGGGTGCGGCTCGAAGGTCAGAATGGTCGGTGGCAGCGAAAATTCGCGCGCGACGTCACCCAAGCGCGCCAGCAAGGCGCCATGCCCGAGATGCACACCGTCGAAATTGCCGATGGCGACCGCCGTCGGCTCCGGAACCGGGCGCGAAAAGCCGCGAAAAACCCGCATTTTATGCCCGAAAAAATGTGGAATTATAACGACTTGTGACCCGCCACGCTTGTTCGGGACACCGGCAACAGCGGCCGAATCCCACATTCGGTGGGGAAATTTGCTAAAGTCGCTTCCTGCTTCAGCGAGAACCGACACCCGCCATGCTCCAGCTCATCGAGCACATCATCCGCATTTCCTCGAAGCGCGACCGCACCGAGATCAATTCGGCGCTGGTCGACGCGATGCGCGACATGTTCGAGCCTTCCGCGCTGGCCGTCTTTCGCTGCTACCCCTGTACCCGCGATACGATCGTCTTCGCCTGCGCCGGCCTCGGGCCTGCCGGACAGTTCTCGCACAACGCCTATCTGCCGGAACGCCGTTATTGCTACCCGATCGACCACGATCCGCTGCTGCAGCGCTGCCAGAAGGAGCAAGGCATCGTTCGCGAGAGGCTCGCCGATGGCGCCGACCGGCTGGTTTTCCCGGTCATCCGGCAGGAGCAACTGATCTACCTGATCGACATTTCGCTGCCCAGCGACTTTCCGTCGGACCGCCGGGTACTGCTGATGGGCCTGGTCGAGTATTTCGGCCACCACATCTCGCTGCTCGATTACGGCGAAGCCGATACGCTGACCGGTCTCGCCAATCGCAAGACCTTCGACAAGCACCTGTTCGAGGTCCTTGGCAAGGCCGCCGACGACAATGCCGTGCACCACCTTGCCGGGCCGGGACGGCGCCGTGGTGCGACCAACAACAGCCACTGGCTGGCGGTGTGCGACATCGACCATTTCAAGCGCATCAACGACACCTGGGGCCACCTTACGGGCGATGCCGTTCTGGTCAAGTTCGGGCAACTAATGCGCGAATCCTTCCGCTACGATGACCAGTTATTCCGCTTCGGCGGGGAGGAATTTATCGCCGTGCTGCAACCGGCGAGCCAGGCCAATGCCGAGCGCGCCTTCGAGCGTTTTCGCGAGGCCGTCGAGCGGCACGTCTTCAGCGAAGCCGGGCGGGTGACGGTCAGCATCGGCCTCTGCCACCTGCAGGCGCAGGACACGCCAACCGCCATCATCGACCGCGCCGATGCCGCGCTCTACTGGGCCAAGCAGAATGGACGCAACCGGATTGCCTGCTACGACACCCTGGTCGGCTCGGGACAGCTTGCCGCAAAGCCCGTCAAATAAGGCTGTGGCACATTAAAAGCGCGCCAAGTACACGCCGCCCACAAACTGTTGCAAAACGTTACTTGAGTCGGCGGCTCAAGGCCCCTATCTTGTGCACATGCGCTGAACCTCTCAGCCTAGGCGGCTCACCTCTCTCCCTCCCTGAACCCGGCCGCCTTGAAAGCCCCTTGCCCCCCTCAAGGGGCTTTCGCCTTTTTGCGGCGGCAAAACGCCGGATGCAAAAGTTTTGTTGCAGCGCAGCAATTCCATGTGTATAGTCGGACCCGTCTCCTCCTCCAGTCTTCTGGATGGATTTAAGCCCGCCTTGCGCGGGCTTTTTTTTCGCTACCGGATACCATCCATCAGCACGGCGACAACGCCGGGCGGCCCATCAGGAAAGACTGGCGAGCCTCGCCTTCGGGCCGGGCGGGTGTTTGATGAAGAATTGGCGCACACCCCGGACGATGGCATCGGCCAGCTTGTCCTGATAGGCATCGTCGTTAAGACGGCGTTCTTCGTCGGGATTCGAGATGAAGGCGGTTTCAATCAGCGCCGAGGGAATGTCCGGCGCCTTGAGGACCGCAAAGCCGGCCTGTTCGACGCTGGTCTTGTGCAGGGTATTGACCGAACCGAGTTCTCCGAGCAGATATTTCCCGAGTTTCAGGCTGTCGCTGATCGTCGCCGTCTGCGACAGATCGAGCAGCGTGCGCGCAAGGAAAAGATCCTTGGCGCTCAAATTGACGCCGCCGACCAGATCGGCTTCGTTCTCGCGCTGCGCCAGCAGACGCGCCTGCGTACTCGACGCGCCGCGCTCGGATAACACGAACACCGATGAGCCGCGCGCATCGGGCTTGACCCAGGCGTCGGCGTGGATCGACAGGAAGAGATCGGACTGCACGCGGCGCGCCTTCTGGACGCGCATCTGCAAGGGCACGAAGAAGTCCGAGTCACGCGTCAGTACGGCGCGCATGTTCGGTTCGGCGTCGATGCGCGTCTTGAGGCGCTTGGCGACCGCCAGCGTGACGTTCTTCTCGTAGGTTCCGCGACGCCCCACCGCGCCCGGATCTTCGCCACCATGTCCGGGATCGAGGGTTATCGTCACCAGCCGGTCGACGATCGGCTTGCCCGACTTGCGGGTTGTCCTGATCTCGGGGGCTTCGGGTGCCGGCGCCGGCTCGGCCTTCTTGGTGGTCAACTCCTGGTGCTTCGGCTCGGCATCGAGCTTCAACGGCTCGACGGCATCCTTGCGTCCCTCGACCAGCGACATCAGCGGGTCGACCGGCGTCAGCGGGTAAACATCGAGCACCAGCCGATGCCCGTATTCGCCGACCGGCTTGACTTCGAAGACCTGCGGCGTGACCTTGGACTTGAGCTCCATGACCAGGCGCACGACGCCCGGCTTGTAACGCCCGGCACGCAGCAGCTTGATGTACGGGTCATCGTTCGTCACCTTGCGCGCCAGGCTGTCGAGAACGCTGTTGAATTCGACGCCCTCGATATCGACGACCAGCCGGTCGGGATTCTCGACGGTGAAGTGGGTGAACTTGAGGGGTGCGTCATGCTCTAGGGTGACCCGCGTGTAGTCGGCGGCCGGCCAGACCCGCACCGAGAGCACGGACGGCTGCTTCGCCGCGGCACCCGCTAGCGGCGAAACCGAGAGAATCAGCGTGGCGCCGGCGTAACGCAGGAGCTGTCGGCGCCCGACGCTGAGTTCACCACCTTTATGCATTGCGCCCCTTCCGGTGTATTTGCCACGGCTTCGAGGACACGCCCGGGACCTGCATGATGAAGGCGCAACCGCAGGTCTGGCGGCGGAACACAGCCCCGAGCGCGCTCCGGCCATTCGACCAGGCAAACTGCATTCTCGTTGAAGTATTCATCAAAGCCCGCATCGAGAAACTCCTCTGGTGACTCGAAACGATAAAAATCAAAGTGATATAAGTATAAGCTCGAAATTACGTAAACTTCAACAAGAGAATAAGTCGGACTTTTTACCGGCCCCTGATGACCGAGCGCCCGGATCAGCGCGCGAACCAGTGTCGTCTTCCCGGCGCCGAGGTCGCCTTCGAGGAAAATCACCAGCCCCGGATGCAAAGCCGGTGCCAGCAAGGCGCCCAGACGCTGGGTTGCAGCCTCGTCAGGCAAGGGAAAAACGGCGGTAACATCGGGGCTATGCACGATCTGAACTCCACGTTGGATGCGGCGGCGCTGAAGGATGCCATCCGGCAGGCCGGCAGGAAACTGGGCTTCGCGGCCGTCGGCTTCGCCCGCGCCGAAACCGCAGGCGCCGCGGCGCATCTGCGCGCATGGCTGGCCGCCGGCTGTCACGGCGAGATGGATTATATGGCCCGCCATGTGGAATTGCGCACCGACCCGGGGCAACTGCACGCCGGTACGGTGACCGTGATCTCCGCTGCGGTCGACTACCTGCCGCCCGGCAAAATCGCTGACGACCCCGAGCTGGCGGCGATTTCCCGCTACGCGCAGGGCCGCGACTACCACAAGGTCGTGCGTAGCCGGCTGCAAAAACTGGCGGCGGCGACCGCTGCACTGGCCGGACCGTTCGGCTACCGCGTTTTTTCGGATTCGGCGCCGGTCTTGGAGGTGCATTTCGCACAGCAGGCCGGCCTCGGCTGGCGAGGCAAGCACACGCTGTTGCTGTCGCGCGAAGGCTCCTGGCGTTTTCTCGGTGAAATCTACTGCGACCTGCCGCTGCCACCCGATGCACCGGTCGCGGCGCATTGCGGCACCTGCAGCGCCTGCCTCGACACCTGCCCGACGCAGGCCATCACGGCGCCCTACCGTGTCGATGCCCGGCGCTGCATTTCCTACCTGACCATCGAACTGGCCGGCGCCATCCCCGAGGAATTCCGCCCGCTGATCGGCAATCGCATCTACGGCTGCGACGATTGTCAGTCGTGCTGTCCATGGAACCGCTTCGCGCAGTTGGGCGATCCGGAATTTTCGCCGCGCCACGTGCTGGACCAGGCCCGGCTGGTCGAACTGTTTGCGTGGAGCGAAGCGGAATTCGATGAGCGTCTGGCCGGCAACCCGATCCGTCGCATCGGCCATGAACGCTGGTTGCGCAACATCGCGGTGGCGCTGGGCAATGCGCCGGAATCAGCGGAAATCCGGGCGGCGCTGGCCAGCCGGGCCGACCATCCTTCGCCGCTGGTCCGCGAACACGTCGCCTGGGCGCTGGCCCGCCCGGGAACTACCGGTTCGGCCCCGGCGCGCCCGGCATGAAGCGGATCGGGGTGATTCCGTGCTTGTCGCGCGCCAGCTTCTTGGGCATCCTTGCCGCCATTTGCTCGCGGGCCAGCGGAGGACGATCATACATTTGATCCAGGAAGTTGCGAAAACGCAACAATCAGACGTGCATCAGGTCCGCGACTACCGCGCAGAACAATGTGCCGGTTGGAAAATCGGCGACCTTCAGGCCGGTCAGGAGAAATGCCGGTTGCGGAACACCCTGTCAGGCAACGCCGGCATGACACTCCACATAATGTTTCAGAACGCTCTTGAGAACGGCCGCATGTTTGACATTTCCGGTTTCCCGGGCATGGTTGATGTCGTCGACGATCATGCGCTTGATGCGCTTTTCACCGCTTGCCGTATGGACAAGATAGTTTCCCAGTTCGACGGCAACCATTTCCGGGATGTTTTCATGCTCGGCGATGGCGAGAATTTCTTCTTCGGTCAGATCGGACAGCTCGATACAGTCTTGCAACGTCAACACGATGATGCCCCCGTCGGTTAATGACTCGTGCCGATCATTAGGACGCGAATATCAAAGAATTGCGTTGACCTGAGACAAGCTTGTGTCAGAAACCCTGAACGTTTGGCGGATTACGCCACCGGTCGTCCGCGATCCGCGCACCATTCGCTCCACGAACCGGCGTACAAGCGCGACCCCGGCAAGCCGGCAATCTCCATCGCCAACAACGCGAGGCAGGCCGAAACGCCGGAACCGCACAGGTGGACCACCTGCTCTGGCGGCGAACCGGCGAGCGCCGCCAGCCATTCGGCACGCAATTCGGCGGGCGACTTGAAACAGCCGTCGGCCTGCAAATTGTCGCGAAAAAAGCGGTTGACCGCGCCCGGGATGTGGCCGCCGACCGGATCGAGGGTTTCGTTCTCGCCGCGGAAACGGTCCGCACTGCGCGCATCGACGAGATGCATGCGCGAGGTGTCGAGAAAGGATTGAACGTAAGCGGCATCGACCACGCAATCACCCTGCTTGGCCACGAAAGTTACCGGCCTGAGCACCGGCACCGCCTGCGTCAGTGGCTTGCCCGCCGCCAGCCAGGCCTGCAGGCCGCCATCCAGCAGCGCCACCCGCTCATGCCCGAGCCAGCGCAGCAGCAACCACAGGCGGCCCGCGATCATGCCTTGTGTATCGTCGTACACGACCACCTGCGTCCGCGGCCCGATGCCGATCTCGCCGAAACGCGCGGCGAGCCTGCCGGGGTCGGGCAGCGGATGGCGGCCGTTGCTGCCGGTCATCGGTCCGGACAGGTCGCGGTCGCAATGCAGGAACACGGCGCCCGGAATGTGCGCCTCGCCATAAACCCGCTCGCCATAACCGGTGTCGGCCAATTGATGCCTGACGTCGACCACCAGCCAGTCAAGGTCGCCCAGATGGGCGGCCAGCGTGGCGACGTCGACCAGCGTCTTGTAACTCAAGCTGCCGAATCCAGCCACTGGCGCGCGTCGTCCGCATTGTCGAAGACCTCGACATCGGCATTGACGAAGGTCTGCGACAGCCAAGCGCTCCAGGTGACCCACTGGCTGTCGGTCACCACCGCGACACGCTTGAAGTCATTGGCATGGGCGCGGGAAAACTTGATGTCCTCCCAGGCGACATCGATGGTCAGGTCAGCCATCTGGCTGAGGTCGAACAACAGGTCGACCGGCCCTTCGAACTTGACCTTGTAATTGACGACCTCCTCGAACTCCTTGTAGTCGGCGAGTGCGAACTCACCGAACACGGAAACGCTGACGCGGTGGGGGTTCTGGTCAATGACGATCATTGCAAATCTCCGTTGTTGTCTGTTGCCAGTTTAATCCTGTTCCACCGGGCTGGCGCGGGAAAAATGCGTGGCCGCAATGCCCGACAGGATGATCAGCGCGATGGCGAACCAGGCCGACGCATCGAGCACTTCGCCCCAGAACAGCACGCCGAAGAGGCTGGAGAAGATCACCGTGCTATAGGCCAGCGCCGCCGACAAGAGCGTTTTGCCGCGCGTGTAGGCGCGCGTCATAGCCAGCTGGGCGGCGGTGGCAAAACTGGCGACGCCTAGCAAAAGCAGGCCGCTGCGCAGGTCGACCGCATGCAGTTCGCCGAACAGCAGCCAGAGGCCGGCGCAGACCGAGGAAACCAGCGAGAAATAGAACACCGTGCGCGTTTCCGGCTCGCCGCGGGCACCGAGTTCGCGCACGCTGAAATAGGCCATGCCGGCCAGCACGCCGGAACCAAGGCCGATCAGGCCGGCGCTTAGTTGATCGGCATGCAGGGTCGGCTTGAGCAGCATTGCCACACCGAGCAGGCCGACGAGCAGCGCGCCCAGAATGCCGCCGCTCATGCGCATCCCGGCCAGCGCCAGGTAAATGGCGAGGAAAATGGCCGAGGTGTAGTTGAGCGTTACCGCCGTCGCCAGCGGCAGCAGGATGATGGCGTAGAAATAGGCGAAGATGGCGGCAAAGCCGATCACCCCGCGGCTGACCTGCCAGCGCCAGTGCGGCGTCGCCAGCCGCACCCCGTGCAGGCGCACCAGCACGAACATGATGAGCAGCGAGATGAAGCTGCGGTAGAAGGTAATTTCGACCGCCGAATGGGTCTCCGCGGCCAGCTTGACGCAAACCCCCATGCAGGCGAACAGCAGGCTGGCGACCA
>DATIUN010000173.1:0-10090 GCA_035466795.1 Azonexus sp.
CCCAAGGCCAAACTCGCCGGCATGACCGGCCAGCTGTCGACCCGGATGGGTGCGGCGGTACGCCACGCGGGTCATCACCTGCACCTCCAGCACACGGCCAAGCGCCTGCTAATCGTCATCACCGACGGCGAACCGGCTGACGTGGACGTGCGCGATCCGCAATATCTGCGCGCCGACACCAAAAAAGCGGTAGAAGAAATCGCCAAGCTCGGCGTTACCACCTACTGCATGAGCCTTGACCCGCGCGCGGACAATTACGTCAGTCGCATCTTCGGACAAAACAATTTCATGGTCGTCGATCATGTGCAGCGCCTGCCGGAGAAACTGCCTCTGCTGTATGCTGGGCTGACCCGATAAATCGTTATCCGCGAAGCGCACGCAGTCAGGCGCGAGCATTTTCCTTCGTGTACTTTGCGGACAAAAAAGGTTTTAACCCATGAGTAACACTTACGTTGGATTTCACCACGACAACCACGGCATCACCCAACTCGGCCGGATCGTGCTGGATGGCTGGTTGTTTGGCCTCATCCCCGAAACGGAAGACTGTACCGGATGGGAACTGGGACGCATGCAACTGCTGATGGATCAAACCAGTGCGGAATGGGATAAATACGCCAACCTGCCCAGCCGCTTGCCGCCCGATCTGAAACAGCGACATGCCGAGATTTACGAAAAGGCCATAGCCAACGCCCGAACCAAAGGCTGGGACCCCGAACTGGGCGAAGACGATTAGCGTTTCTTTTGCATGAGCGGGGACTGGGATAGGCTTTCTGCATGAATTTATACGACCAGCCCATCGAAGCCCGTATCAACTGGCTGTTCAGCCACGCAAAACGCCACGCCGAATCCTTTGCCAGCCCCGAAACCTGGCTGGCGCGCAAACGCTACCTGGCCGAGCATCCCACCGCAATCGGCGTTGAAATGCATGGATGGCCGCATCAATATCCCGGTCGCCACCGAAACGCCGATGGGCATTATGCAGCCCTACCGCAATCTGGGTGGTCGCTTTGATCTGGGTTGGCCGCATCTGTGCGAGGTGCTGTCCGAGCATGTGACGTCGGTGGTGCGTGAAGGGCGGCGTATGCTGATGATGTCCAGCGACCATTTTTCCAAAGGCGATCCACACCGGGGCTGCGCCGGATTCAACTACGACACCGAGGCTGCGCGTGAACCTTCGCCATCCGCAGCCAGATCGAGCAGATTTACGGCGCGGGGCATCAAACCGTTTATCCGCTGGTGTGCGGATTCGAGACTGATGAGGACGCGCCGATCCTGCATGGCGCAAACGGCGCCACCCTCAATGTCGCCGAGCTGACCACGGCGGATGCAGTACCGACACGCTTAACCAGCCTGTTCCCCGATATGCCCGTCCAAATGCGCGCCGACCTGCTGCCGCTAATAGAGGGCAATCTGCGGCATGTGGCGCAGGTGCGGCAAGCTGACCGCGAACTCAATATCGAACACCGCGAATGGATGGTCTGTCTGGGGCGCGGCTTCGACTGGCTGCACATGCCCAACCAGGCGCTCATCATCGGCCCCTACAGCCCCGACCTCGCCGACCCCATCGGCAAAGCCGCCGGCATCCTGCAAGCCAGTATGGCCGCGGGTCGAATTCCCGATGATGGTTTTTTGCTGCTGGCGTCCGTGCCCTACGCTGAAATCGGCGTTGACCGCGCCCGTGCCGAACTCAAGGCACGCTTCCTGTCGGATTTCGCGGCGGAAGTCATCACCCGCGTGTTTCCGCAACTGGCCGAAAAAATGCACCGCCGCACAGCGGTATTGAACTGGGAAAGCCGCAAGCTAGAGTTGCTCGGCTAGCAGCCTGTCGGGCTTGAATATCTGCAATCGACCAAGTGAGCGTACAACGCTCGCCAAGTTGCTGCATATTCCGCGAAGGCGGAAATCCAGCTAAACCAAATCCATCTAAATCAAGCATCCGGATTTCGGGTCAAGCCCGACATGACGATTTTAGACGTGGCATTAAGGCTTACCTTATGTCTCTTTTTCGTTGGCCAAGTTTTTTGGGTGACGGTGACAAGCCCGTCAAATAGGGTTGGATCTCTTCACAGAGTCGGGCACCGTCCTTAAGCAAAAAATCCAGGAACATGCGCGTCGTCGCCGACAGCTTTTTGCCCTTCAGGTGCACGGCATACCACTGCCGATGCAGGGGAAAGTGCTCTACGTCCAGCACAGCGATGAGGCCGGTTTTCAATTCGAGACGCAGGTTGTGCAGGGAGAGCACCGAGATGCCCAGCCCGGCCATGACGGCCTGCTTGATCGCCTCGCTGCTCCCAAGTTCCATGTAAGTCCGAATGGCCAGCCCGTGCTCGGAAAACAGGCGGGTGCGCGCCATGCGTGTGCCGGAACCCGGCTCGCGCGACAGAAAGCGCTCCTGTACGAGTCGCTCCAGCGGGATGCGTTTCACGCCCACCAGCGGGTGATCGGGTGGCGCCACCACAACCAGGGGATTGTCCAGAAAATACGCAGCCTCGAGGTCGAGATTTTCGGGCAGGGTTCCCATGATGACCAGGTCATCCATGTTGCCCTCCAGCCTTTCGAAAATCCGCGTTTGATTGGTGACCGTCAGGCGCGGCTCAACGGCCGAGTGTTCGCGCAGAAAGACACCAAGCAGGTGGGGCATGAAGTATTTCGCCGTGGTGATAACAGCGAGGTTGAGCGGTCCTCTTATCCCTTCTTCGAGGCCTGTCATGTCCTCACCCAGTACGCGCAAACGATCAAGCACATCGCGGCAGGCCTCGAACAGTTCCTTGCCGGCTTCCGTCAGGAAAATGCGCTTGCCCACTTGCTCAACCAGCGGCATGCCCACGCTTTCTCCCAGACGTTTGACCTGAATCGATACTGCCGACTGGGACAGAAACAACTCTTCTGCGGCGCGGGTGAAGCTCAAGTTCCGACCGAGGCTGTGGAAGATGCGCATCTGGTTCAAGGTGACGTTACGTAGCTTCAATCATTTACTCCTGTATATGGATTTAATCTAAACAATTCACTTTAGTTGAATTACCAAGATATTTATAGTCCTCCCGTCGACACCATCGGGTTCGACAGCATGCGTTGGGGCTGGCTCGGGATTGGATATCGAATTCGGGTTCAGCACTCTGGTTTCGCCACGCGCTTGCGATTTTACTCATTCAGGAGATAGGGCGTGGCTGGATTTGAGTTTCAGAATGTTGCACGTTGGCATCAGCCGCGCCGCGCCCAAAGCGCTGCCGGGGATGCTGCGTTCGGCTTTGCAAACCACACAGACGGTCTGGCAGGAAAGGCAGCAGATCGCGCTCGCTGTTGAGCGTCCGCGGTTTTCGGGCTGGTGAACCCGGGATAGGGCCGATCCGAACGTAATGCGGTTGGATTCATCGGTCTATTACGGAGATCGCGTGACGGTGCGACCGGGCGCAGTCGGGTGCGCCATTTTGAAGCTGATTCTTGACTAGGGAGGCACTGACGCGGTGGACAAGCTGACGATACTACTTCCGGCCATGCCCTTGCTGTCAGCCCTGTTGATCGCGCTGCTTGGCGTTCGGTCGCGGCGCGGGGTCGCGCGCCTGAGCGTCGGTTTCGCGGTGCTCACCTTCCTGCTCGCCGCGGCCTCGCTCGCCTTCTATCTGGTCGAGGGGCAGCCGCACTGGATGTCGCTCGGCCGGGGCTGGGGCAGCCTCTACCTCGATCCGCTGGCCAGCCTGATGGCAGCGATGGTCGCCGGCATAAGCCTGGTGGTGCACGTCTACGCCGTGCGTTACATGGCCGAGGAGCCGGGCTATGCGCGCTTCTACATCCTGCTCGACCTGATGGCCGCGGCGATCCTCCTGATGGTGGCCGCCGGCGATCTCGTCACCCTGCTGGTCGCGTGGCATCTGATCGGGGTGCTGCTCTACTTCCTGCTCGGCCACGACGCCGCGCGGCCCGCTGCACAGCGCTATGCCTTCTGGACGTTCTTCACCTATCGCCTCGGCGACCTGCCGCTGATCCTCGCTGCGGTCCTGCTCTACCAGGCCTACGGGACGACGTCGCTGCCGGCATTATTCGAGCTGATCGGGGCCGATCCTGGCGCACATCACGTCGTCGGCCTGCCTCTGACGACGGTGACCGCATTCCTGGTCGCGCTCGCCGCATTTGCGCGCTCGGCGCAGTTCCCCCTGCACACCTGGCTGCCCTACACTATGGAAGGGCCGACCCCGGTGTCAGCGCTGATGCATGCTGGCATCGTCAACGCCGGCGGATTCATCATCAATCGCTTCGCCCCGGTGTTCGTGCATGCCGGCGAAGTGCTGCACCTGGTGTTCGTGGTCGGGCTGGTCACGGCCATACTCGGTTCGGTGTTGATGCTGATGCAGAACGACATCAAGAAGTCGCTCGGCTATTCGACCATGGGCCAGATGGGCTTCATGTTCGTCGAGGCCGGCGTCGGCGCATTCTCGCTGGCAATCTACCACCTGATCGCGCACGGCCTGTTCAAGGGCACACTGTTCCTCGGGGCCGGCAGCGTGATCAATAACGCGCGCAAACACGACGGCGTGCCGCACGATGACGTCTACACCTTCGTGGTCGAACGCAAGCCGGTTGCCTACCGCCTGCCCTGGGTTGTCGCGGCGGCACTTACCGTGGTCGTGCCTTTCATCATCCTCGGCCTGTCGCACTGGCTGGTCGACGACGATTTCGTCGGGCGCCAGGGCGCGATCATCCTGCTGTTCTTCGGCTGGGTCACCGGCGCACAGCTGCTGTTCGTGACCTACCGCCTGCGCGCCGGCAGCCCGTGGCGGCTGATGGCGATGATCATCCTGTCGCTCGTCATCGTCGTCGCCGGCTATACCTGGATCGGCCACGCGTTCGACCTTTTCCTCTATCCAGACCGCGCGTTCAGCGACCGCCTCTACGTGGCGGCCAGCATTCCGCTCGGGACCTTCGAGGTGCTTGCGGCCATTCTCACGCTCGCAGTCGTCGGCGGCTGGGCGGCCACCTACTACGCCACGGCCAATGGCGGCTTGCGCAGCGGCGAGGCCTCGCCGCTGCGGCTGGCCCTCTATTCGCTGCTCTCGCGCGAGTTCTACGTCGCCGACGTCTATACCTGGTTGACGCAGGCCGTGCTGGGGCTGTCGCGCCGTCTCAACGTCTGGCTGCGGTGGGTGTGACATGACGCTGCTGCTGATCGCCGCGCTGTTCCTGCCCCTGTTCCCGCTGAGCATCGTGTTCAATGGCGCCCTTGCGCAGCTGCGCAAGCCGGTCGCACACTGCGTGCTGCTCCTCGTGTGGCCGCAGCTCGGCGTGGCGCTGCTGACGCTTGCATCGCACGCGGTGCCGCCCTACGTCGTGCCGTGGGCGTTGCTCACGGCCGGGTTCTACGCCCTGCGCCTGCTCACCGTGCGCGACATGGGGCAGTGGGCCGGCGTTCTCGCCACCTCCGCGCTCGCGTTGACCTGGGCACTCGCCGCCGGCGGCGCCGATCGCGCGGAACTGCATGCGTTCGCATTCTGGTTCAGCCTGCCAGCGGCCCTGGTGGCCCTGCTTGCGCATCCGCTGGCGCGCCGCTTTGGCGCCGCCTACGCGGGCCTGCAGGGCGGCCTCATCGGCAGCCAGCCGCGTCTATCCGGCGCGCTGACGCTGACCGTGCTGGCGGCCGTCGCCACGCCTCCCTTCCCGGGCTTCTTCGCGCTCCTGAATTTGCTGCAGAAGCTCGACTTGAGCGGCGCGGTGGGCGTGCTGGCAATCTGGCTGGTCTGGGGCTGGGCCGCGACGAAGCTGCTGCAGGGCTTCATCTTCGGTGCCGAGCGCGCCGTGTCCTCCGGCGACATCGGGCGCATTTCGAGCCTGGCCTACACCGGCGTGCTGGGCGTTTTCGTGATTGCCGGACTCTATCTGACAGGAGGCGGCCTATGAATCTGGCGCTCGGGCGGCGTCTCAAGATCCGCGCCATCGTCCACGTGGCAGGGGAGCCGATCCCCTTCTTCTGGCCGATGCGCACCTTTATCCACCACAACCCGCTCTACGGGCTGGAACACCTGCCGTTCGACCAGGCGGTGGCGGCGGGCGAGCGGCTGTTCCGTGCGCGCGGCTATTTGCCGCGCGCACTCCAGCAGCGCCAGCTGGCTGAGGGCACGGTGGACCGCGCCGTGCTGGCGGACCAGGTGGCGCACTTCCTCGCCGGGCAGCCGGCCATTGCCGGGCTCGATCTGGAACGGCTGCTGATGACGCTTCTGACCCGGATCGAGACGCCGATCGGGGCGCCGCCCACACTCGCCCATGCGGGCGATATCCACGCCGTACTGGCCGGGCAGGCACTGCCGCCCCGCGAGATCGGAGGCGCGGCGCTGGTGGCGCAGGTCGGCGCCGACATGCCGCCAGGCCGGCCGCTCTATGCCATCGTCGACATGTTGTTCGGCACCGAGATCGGCGCGACGCTCGACGAGCTGGTGATCAAGAGCTGCCTCGATTTCTTCGACGAGGGGCAGTCGGTGTGGCAGATGCCGGGCCGCGAAAAGGGCCTGTTCGCGGCCTGGAGCGCAGTGGCGCGGCGCAACCTGCGCCTGTTCATCCGCGGCCTGCACATCAAGCGCATCCTCGCCGTCGACGACACCCCGGAGGGCATCATCAGCTACGTCATGGACGAACTGGGCGTGCCCGAGGACGACTGGATGAGCCATTTCACCTGCGAGCTGACGCGGCTGCACGGCTGGGCCGGCTTCATCCGCTGGCGCGCGGGGGCCAAACACTATCATTGGGCCCGCCACTATCCCGCCGACCTGGTCGACTATCTCGCGATCCGCCTCGTGCTGGGCCTGGCGCTGCTGCGCGAGCACGCCGAGCGCAAGGGCTCGCCGGCGAACCTCGCGGATCTCGCGCGCTTCGTCGAGTCGCATCCGGCGGAAGCGTATCTACGGCGCGAGTTCCACGGCGGCCACGTCCTGCCGGAGATGGCGCATGCGGTCGAGGACACCATCGCCGCACGGCGTCCGGCGCGAATCGCCCGCCTGCTGCCGCAGTACCTCGCGCGCAAGCGCGAGTATGAGGCGCGGCGGCGCGCCGCCGCGCTGCGCGGACTCGCGGCCTGCGCCGGTATGGACGACGCCCTGCCCCGTCTGGCGCCCGACGACGTCGCCCATCTGACCGCCATGCTTGCCCGCTTCGAGCGGGAGGAAGGGGGCATGTGGCTGCGCGCGCTGGAGGCGCACTACATGAGCGGGTTGCTGCGGGGTCTCGACCTGGCCTGGCCGGCGCCGAGCGAGAGGCGGCCTTTCGCGCAGGTGATGTTCTGCATCGACGTGCGCTCGGAACGCATCCGGCGCCATCTGGAGAAGGTTGGCGACTACCAGACCTTCGGCATCGCCGGCTTCTTCGGCGTGCCGGTCAGCTTCATCGGCCTGGAGAAAGGCAGCGAGACCCATCTCTGCCCGGTGGTGGCGAGCCCGAAGAACGTGGTGCTGGAACTCGCGATCGCGCGCAGCGCAGCCGACGAGGCCTTCGTCTCGACGCTGGAGCAGGTGTTCCACGAACTGAAGGCCTCGGTGCTGTCTCCCTTTATCACGGTGGAGGCGATCGGCCTCCTGTTCGGTCTCGACATGTTTGGCAAGAGTCTCGCGCCGCTCGCCTATGCCCGCTGGCGCCAGCGGCTGCACCCGGACAAGCCGGACAGCCGTCTGCTGCTCGACAAGCTGTCGCGCGAGCAGGCCGAATCCATCATCCGCTCGCTGCAACGTGCCCTGATCGTCAAGGCGGTGGGGCGCGAGCTCGGCATCCAGCGCGAAGCAATCACCGACGAGATGGTTCGCGAACTGCGCGAGGTGGCGCTCGGCAACCACGCGGGGGCCACTGGCTTGGCGCGTGCGCTGAGGCTGGACGCCGAAGCCGAAGCGCGTTTCATCGAGCGCCTGCAGAAGGTCTACCGCGTCAACCGCGGCTACGCGCAGATCCAGCTCGAACGCTTGGGGCGCATCGGTTTCACGCTCGATGAGCAGGTGCATTTTCTCGGCCAGGCGCTGCGCTCGATCGGCCTCGTCGATCGCTTCTCGCGCTTCGTGCTACTGACCGGCCACGGCAGCACCTCCGAGAACAACCCCTACGAATCCGCGCTCGACTGCGGCGCCTGCGGCGGCAATCACGGCATCACCAACGCCCGGGTGCTGGCGCAGATCGCCAACAAGACAGCGGTGCGCGCGCGCCTGCGCGAGCAGGGTGTTGCGATCCCCGACGACACCTGGTTCGTCCCGGCCTTCCACAACACCACCACCGACGAGCTTTGCTTGCACGACCTTGACCTGTTGCCGCCGGGCCACCTCGTCTACACCGAACGCCTGATCAACGGGTTGCAGGCGGCCTCGCGCCTGTGCGCGGCCGAACGCATGGTCACGCTCGAGAGCGAGGCCGCCGCTGCGGGCCGGGGCAGCGACCCGGCCCGCGCCTATCGACTCGCGCGGCGCAACGCCATCGACTGGTCGCAGGTGCGCCCGGAATGGGGCCTGGCGCGCAACGCGGCCTTCGTCATCGGCCGCCGCCACGTCACCGGCCAGCTCGATCTCGAGGGGCGCGTGTTCCTGCACTCCTACGACTACCGCTGCGATCCCAGGGGGCGGTTGCTGGAGAACATCCTCGCCGGCCCGCTCGTGGTGGGACAGTGGATCAATATGGAGCACTACTTTTCAGCGGTGGACAACGCCCATTACGGCAGCGGCAGCAAGGTCTATCACAACATCGCCGGCCGCTTCGGCGTCATGACCGGCAACCTCTCCGACCTGCGCACCGGGCTGCCGGCGCAGACCGTGCTCAAGGACGGCGTGCCCTACCACGAACCGCTCCGCCTGCTCACGGTGATCGAGGCGCCGTTCGCGCACGTGCGCTCGGCGCTTGACGGCGTGGTGAAGGTCAGGAATCTCGTGCACAACGGCTGGCTGCGGATGGCCGTCGTGGATCCCGAAACCCATGCCGCTCATGTATTCGAGGACGGGGCCTGGCAGCAGCGTCCGCTGCTCCCTGCCGGCGGCGCCGTCGAAGAAAAGGAACTCGTGTTATGAATCACCTCAACCTCAGCCCCGTGAAGAAGATCGAGATCATCCTCGAGGGTGCGCACCAGGAATTCGCCACTGACCTGCTCGACCGCGCCGGCGTGACCGGCTATACCATCGTCGACAATCTCTCGGGCAAGGGCCGGCATGGCTTCCATGAAGGCCACCTCATGTTCAACGAGGATGCGGTGTTGATCATGATCATCGTGGCCGTCCCCGGCGAACTGGTCGAGCCGATCCTCGAGGGCTTTTCACCCTTCTTCAACAGCCACACGGGCGTAGTGTTCATCTCCGACATCCAGGTCAGCCGGCTGGTGAAGTTCAAGAGCTGAGCGGCCATTCATGGCTGGCATGGAATGGGCGACAGGGCTGTTGATGCTCACCGCGATTCTGCTGCGAGCGTGGTTGTGGTGCCGCGAAAGCCAGCGCGACGACGAGATTTGATAGTCCGAATCTTGACTTGGTAAGTGCCGCTGCTTGCTTATAGGCCGGGCGCGTGCGGGAGGGCGAAAGCAACATCTTGTTCATGCGGGCCTTTCCCGAGTCCAGGCTCGGCGCAGTGCTGGCCGAAGTGGACAAGCTGATGAAGCGCGGCCATCGCCTGGTCGTCTTCGTGTCCGACACGCAGGTGATGCGGCGCGAGAAATTTGACGAGTGAGCCGCGTCAGATCATTTACTTTGGTAAATGGTTACATTGAAAACTATTTGTTTTTATTCATACAGCAACAGCCGTATATTTCATCCCAAGGGCAAGAGGCGTGGACGCCCGGGACCTCGATCCAACAACGAACCGTTGACGCATAAGGAAAGCATTCATGAGCCAAGCGACCCCAGATACCCAGACAGAACGTATGACCAGCAGCGAGGCGGCGATGGCTCGCCGTCGGGCACTTTCCCTCTATGGGAAAGCCGGTTTGGCCGGTGGCAAAGCCGCGGCAAGCACCAGCGCGACACAACCACGGCTTGCGGCGCAAAAAGGCACTACTTCGGCAAGTCCGGTTTCTGTGCCGGCTGCGACGACGCCCGTGGCTGCGGCCAGTGCCGTGAAGCCCGCGTGCGGTTGCCAGGCCGGTGCGTCTTCC
>DATIUN010000174.1:0-11692 GCA_035466795.1 Azonexus sp.
CAGGGCCGGCAGCTGGCAACGGCGTTTGAAAACCGGCCATTTTCGGGGGTCGACCGCAACCAGAAGGTGAAGGGGCCTGTGGCTCAAGCGCTCTCCGGGCGCGCCCGGAGGCGCAAGGGTCTATGGCGCAGAAAGCCAGACTTTCCCTGCCAGTCGGCTCGCCTTGGTCCGGCCATGGCGATCAGAAACCGCTGCAGGGATTGCGTGTTTCGAATCTGACGCTGGCCGGTTGCTCGCGCCGCAATTCGCCGCGGTAGAGTCGCCAGTCGAAATACGAAGTCATTCTGACGCGGTCGCCCCCCCGCTCCCACTGGGTTTCACCGCTGGCGCGAAAAGCGCCATCCGCCGAACCGCTCTCCACGTCACCGCTGAAATTCATTTTGCGCGGCGGGCCGTAGGTGGCGAAGATCGCCGCCAAGGTATTGGCATAGTCGGCATCGGAATGGATGTTGCGGGTGTAGGACACCAGGTAATTTCCACAGAAGCCGAATTTGCCCAGAACCCGCGGGGGTATCGAGGTACCGACGAACCAGTACCCATCGGGCGCCGGCCGCGCCACCAGTCCGTTATTCGCCGCGACGGAAACCAACTGCTGGGTACTCATGCCGGTCCAGAAGCCGTCGACCTGGAAGGCCGGCGCATGGCCCGGCAACAACGCCCCGAGGAGCAGCGAAGTGAGTGTCGCCCTGCGGAAATGACGAACCATTGTCTTGTCACCCTTGCAGTTGATACTACGTTGATGTTGGCGCCTGCCGACAATGGAATTCTGCTCGCACGCGCCGGCTGCGGCAAGTCCAAACCGAATCACTCTGACCCATTTCAGGAGCGCGCCGGGTTCGATGACGAAGACTGTTTGGATTGCCACTCTGCCCACGCCTTGGTTCCATTTACCAATCCGGTTGAATGACATACAGTGCAATCTCCACAACCAAGGGGGAATCATCATGCACAGACTGACTTTCGCAGTTATCGCCATGCTCGCCATGCCCGCCGTGGCCAATGAGGCACCATGGGTAGGAGATGCCCGGCAAATCGCCACCACGATGCCTCCCAAAATGATGCAGGTCTTGAAGGAAGAAACAGCCAAGGGCGGCTCCGCGAACGCAACCGTCGTGTGCCGCGAAAAGGCCCCGCTAATGGCCAAATCGATCTCGGAACAAAGCGGCTGGAACATCCGTCGCGTCAGCCTGCGCGTTCGCAATCCGAAGGCAACCCCAGATGCCTGGGAACGTACCGTGCTCGAAGACTTCGACCGGCGTGCCGCAGCAGGCGAAGACCCCGCCACGCTCGAAAAAAGCGAACTGGTGGCGGATGGCGACAAAAAACTTCAGCGCTACATGAAAGCCTTGCCAACCCAGGCGCTTTGCATGACCTGCCATGGTGCACCGGACAAACTGGATTCCGATCTGACCGAACAGCTTCAGAAGCTCTACCCGGACGACAAGGCAACCGGTTATCGTCCCGGCGAGATTCGTGGTGCAATTACAATGAACAGAGTTGCACCGTAATCCGCCAGCAAGGACGCTGCAAACAAGCCAAGCCCCGCGAGGGGCTTGTTTTTGTCTGTCGCCAAAGTATTTTCCGGCGCTGCCGTGATCGCGGCAAGTCTGCCGGCACCTTCGATCAGGAGGCCACGCAGGGCGCTGTTCAATACCATCGGCCATCACGTACATCGTTGCGCCATGGTCGAAAATAGCTTCACAGGAAAACCGCCGGTTCGCGAGCGTTGACCGCAGCAGCCTGACCATGGCGCCCAGGTTGTTTACAATCCGCAAGTCAATCGACCGGAGGAAGACAACGATGGCCAAGGCGCAATTTTGCTGGGAAGACCCGTTGCTGCTCGACGCGCAGCTGACCCGGGACGAGCGCATGATCCGCGATGCGGCGCGCGATTACTGCCAGGGCGAGCTGCTGCCGCGGGTAACCGAATCCTTCCGCCACGAGACCACCGACCCGGCCATCTTCCGTGAAATGGGCGCGATGGGTCTGCTTGGCGCGACCATCCCGCCGGCGTACGGCGGCGCCGGCCTCAATTACGTCAGCTACGGGCTGATCGCGCGCGAGGTCGAACGCGTCGACTCCGGCTACCGCTCGATGATGAGCGTCCAGTCGTCGCTGGTCATGGTGCCGATTTTCGAGTTCGGCAGCGAGGCGCAGAAGCAGAAGTACCTGCCGAAGCTGGCGAGCGGCGAATGGATCGGCTGCTTCGGGCTGACCGAACCGAACCACGGCTCCGACCCCGGCAGCATGGAAACGCGGGCGCGCAAGGTCGACGGCGGCTACCGGCTGTCGGGCAGCAAGATGTGGATCACCAATTCGCCGATCGCCGATGTCTTCGTCGTCTGGGCCAAGAACGACGCCGGGATGATCCGCGGCTTCGTGCTCGACAAGGGCATGCCCGGGCTGTCAGCGCCGGTCATCCACGGCAAGGTCGGGCTGCGCACCTCGATCACCGGCGAGATCGTCTTGGACGAGGTGTTCGTGCCGGCCGAAAACGAGTTCCCGGATGTGCGCGGCCTCAAGGGGCCGTTCACCTGCCTCGACTCGGCGCGCTACGGCATCGCCTGGGGCGCGCTCGGCGCCGCCGAATTCTGCTGGCACACGGCGCGCCAGTACACGCTCGACCGCCAGCAGTTCGGCCGCCCGCTCGCCGCCAACCAGCTGGTGCAAAAGAAGCTGGCCGACATGCAGACCGAGATCACCCTCGGCCTCCAGGGCTGTCTGCGCCTTGGGCGGATGAAGGACGACGGTACGGCGTCGGTCGAGATCACCTCGATCATGAAGCGCAATTCCTGCGGCAAGTCGCTCGACATCGCCCGCACTGCACGCGACATGCTGGGCGGCAACGGCATTTCGGACGAATTCGGCGTCATCCGCCACGTCGTCAATCTCGAAGTGGTGAACACCTACGAGGGCACGCACGACATCCACGCGCTGATCCTCGGCCGGGCGCAAACCGGGATTCCCGCCTTCTGAGGTTGGCGACCAGCGGGAAAGTGAAAACCGGCGTTTTTCGGGCGTCGACCGCGCCCTTTCCGCAAGGGATACCTCCCCTGGCTTCGCCGGGGGCATAAAGGAAGTAGCCTTGGGGTGCAGCTGGCGGCTAGACCTCGGCGCGGTCGCCGGCTTCGACCCAGTCGATGATCGCCTGCCACTGCTCGAGGTCGCGTTCGGCGCGTGAGCGCGGCAGGTCGAAGATGGTCATGCCGGCGGCGGCCGCCTGCACATAAACCTGGGTATCCCGCAGGTAAGTCAGCACCGGCAGATCGAAGGTGGCAAAGAAGCGTTCCAGTTCGCCGGCCGCCCGGGTGCGGGCATCGACGCGCATGCCGATTACGGCCACGTCGGCCCTGCCCTTGCGCACGGCTTTTTCGGCAAGCAGTTCGCTCAGGAAATGGCGGGTCGCCAGCATGTCGAACATCGACGGCTGGACCGGCACGATGACCCGTGTCGACAACTTGAGCACCTTGTCCAGCGCCTTGCCGTGCAGCCCGGCCGGCGTATCGAGAACGACATGGCTGGTGCCCCTGGGTGGCCGCGCAATATTGTCGGGACCGATATCCCAGGTGTCGATGGTCGGCAGTTCGAAGGGGCGGATGGCCAGCCAGTCGCGCGCCGACTGCTGGCGGTCGATGTCGCCGAGCATGACTTCCCGGCGCCGGCTGGCGAAATAGCCGGCGAGGTTGGTCGCCAGCGTGCTCTTGCCGGAGCCGCCCTTGGGATTGGCGACGAGAAAGGCCTTCATGTGGGATTCTCCAGTTTGATCAGGGCCCGCCGCACCAGGTTGACATGCTCGCGCAGCGTATAGACGAGGTCAGTGAATGCCAGCGGGACGCTCAGCCCCCTCGCCTCTTCGTCCAGCGCCTCAAGCCGGGAGCGGTATTCCGGCAACTTCGCACGGTCGAAGCGCTGGCGCAGATCCTCCTCCAGATACTTCAGTTCGCCGTAGCAGCGGAAAACCTTGGTGCGTACGCGCCAGGTGTAGATCGCCGGCGCCACCTTGACCAAGGGGATGAGCAACGCGAAGAAGGGAATCAGCAGCACGATCAGGCGATCGACAAGCACCGCCAGCCAGAACGGCAGGTAACGCTGCAGAAAGGGCGGGCCGGACTTGAAGTAGCGCGCCGCTTCCGGCGACAGCGGCACCAGGCGATCCTTGTAGGCGGGAAACTCGCCGGCGCGCTGGAAGAAGCCGGCGCGCCCGTGCACTTCGCTGGCGGCCTGCAACAGCAGGCTCTGCAACGCCGGATGGAGGTCGGCGCGGACGATCAGATTGGCCGTCGGCGCCAGCACGGTGATGTCTTCAGGCGGATAGTCGCGGACCAGGTCGGCGACGCCCTGCGGCAGCGTCAGCTTGCTCAGGAAGGGGAAACGGCGATGATAGGCGTCGGCCTGCGCGAAGCTCATCACCTTGACGCCCGGCGAACGCAGCAGCACCTGCACCACCGGCGCACTCTCGGCGGCGATGATGAAGGCGGCGTCGATGCGCCCCTGCTGCAGTTCCTCGGCCGCCTTGAGGCCGGACAGCGACACCAGATGATCGCCGGCCTTGATCTCGTTGGCGCGCAGCAACTGCTGCGCCAGCTGGCGCACGCCGGAACCTTCCTGGCCGATGGCGATGCGCTTGCCGCGCAGGTCGGTCAGGCGATCGAGCCGCCTGTCGCCACGGTAGAAGACCCAGACCGGCTCGTAGAACACGCTGCCGAGCGACAGCAAGCCGGAATCGTCCTCGCCGTCGGGATCGTCCGGCAGCTCGACGACGCCGCCCTGGACGAAGCCGACCTGGGCCTCGTCGTTCTTCAGGCGCTCCAGGTTCTCCAGCGAACCGGCCGAGGTGCGGACCTCCAGCGTGATGCCATTGCGCGCCAGGATCGCCGCGTAGCGGTTGGCGAACTGGTAGTAGGCGCCGGAATCGCTGCCGGTCGTAATGACGATTTTCTTCGGCGGCGCCGGCTCGACGAACTGGTAGGCGACGAAGAAGCCGACGCCGACAATCAGGAATATCCACCAGGCGGTGGCAAACAGGTCGCGCAGCGACAGCAGACCGGCCTTGAATTTCGCCATCATGGAAGGAGAACGGTCGATCCGGTCGTCTTGCGTGCCTCGAGATCGCGCTGGGCCTGCGCGGCATCCTTGAGCGGATAGGTCTGGTTGACCTCGATGCGCACCTTGCCGGAAGCGACGACGTCGAAAAGTTCGGCGCCCAGCGCTTCCAGGTCGGCCCGCTTGGCGGTATAGCTCATGATCGTCGGGCGGGTCACGAACAGCGAGCCCTTCTGCGACAGCAGCAGCAGGTCGAGCGGCGGCACCGGCCCGGAGGCGTTGCCGTAGCAGACCATCATGCCGAGCGGACGCAGGCTGTCGAGCGAGCCCATGAAGGTATCCTTGCCGACACCGTCGTACACCACCGGCACGCCCTCACCGCCGGTGATTTCGCGCACACGCTGGGTGAAGTTCTCGGTCGAGTAGTTGATCACGTGGTCGCAGCCATGCGCCCTGGCCAGTTCCGCCTTGGCCGGCGACCCGACGGTGCCGATCACCGTCGCCCCCAGCGCCTTGGCCCACTGGCAGGCGATCAGCCCAACGCCACCGGCAGCAGCATGGATCAACACGGTATCGCCGGCCTGCACACGATAGGTGCGACGCAGCAGGTAGGCGGCGGTCAGCCCCTGCAGCATCATGGCGGCCGCCGTCTTGAAAGCGATGGCGTCCGGCAGCTTCAACAGGCGATGCGCCGGGATGTTGCGCACTTCGGCATAGGCGCCGACCGGCCCACCGGCATAGGCGACGCGGTCGCCAACCTTGACCTCGGTGACCCCCGTACCGATCGCTTCGACCACACCGGCGCCCTCGAGGCCGATGCCGGCCGGCAGCGGCAGCGGGTAAAGCCCGGTGCGGTGGTAGGTATCGATGAAATTGAGGCCGACCGCCTGCTGGCGGACCGTCGCCTCGCCGGCCGCCGGCGCGGGAACGTCGACTTCCTCCCAGCTCAGCACTTCCGGGCCGCCGGTCTGGTGTATGCGAATGGCGTGGGGCATGGGTATCTCCTCGTTATCTTTTTTCAAGACACCGAGGTTATCACTGCACCGGTGTTCGTTCCACCGTCATCGCGAGCCAGGCGATCCCCAGCCATTCGTGCAGCGCAAAATAGGAATTGCGCAGGGCATTGCTTTGGGGCAGCAGGTCGAGCGGCTCGAGCCGCGAACTGGCCGCCATCTTGAATTGCGTAGGCGCCGGAACGACCTCGAGGCCGGCCGCACGGAACAGGCGCTCGGCGCGCGGCATGTGGAAGGCCTGGGTGACCAGCACGATGCGGCGAACACCGGCATCGCGCAGGATCGCCGCCGACAGCGTGGCATTTTCGGCGGTATTCCGCGACTGCGTTTCCTGCCAGCGAACCTTGACCGCGAATTCGCGCTCCAGGATATCGGCCATCACGGCAGCTTCCGTTCGCGTTGCGTTTTCCGGGCGACCGCCAGCCACCAGCAGCGGCAGGTTGAAGCGTTTTGCCAGCAATGCGCCGTAGCGGAGCCTGAGCAACGTCCGCTCGCCGGCGGTATCACCGCCGTATTCCGGCGCATCAAGGTCCAGACCGCTGCTCAGTACGACGATCGCCTGGGCGCCGTCCGTGTTCTGCAACACTGTTCCAGCGCGCCTTTCCAGCGACGCCATCAGCGCGCCGGCGACCGGCGGCAGCGACTGCAGGACGAGCAGCGCGGTGCCAAATGCAGCCAAGCCGAAGGCCCAGCGTCGACCCCGCCAGAAGCCGGCAAGGCAGATCAGCAGCAGCCCGTTGGCCGGCGGCAGCAACAGGATGACCAGCAGATCCTTGAAGAACCAGGCAGCAGACATGGGCGATCAGACCGGCGTCAGTTTCGCGTATTCCAGCGCCAGCCACTTCATGCCGCTGCCGCCGAAATTGACCTGGACGCGCGCATCGGCGCCACGCCCTTCGGTGGAGACGATGACGCCGATGCCAAACTTGGCGTGTTCGACCGTCTGCCCGATGCGCAAGCCACCGGTGGCCGGCTCGGCATAGCCGCCACCGAACGAGCCGAAGGCCGGAAACGCTGCCGGCTCTGCCTTCTTGTTGAGCTTCAACAGAAGATTTCCGGGAATTTCATCGAGGAAGCCGGAAGGTACGCAATATCGCGTCTGGCCATGCAGCATGCGGGTCTTCGCGCAGGAAACATAGAGACGCTGGCGGGCGCGGGTCACCGCGACGTACATCAGGCGACGCTCCTCTTCCAACCCTTCGCGGCCCTGATTCACCGAGTTTTCGTGCGGGAACAAGCCCTGTTCGAGACCGGTAATGAAGACCACGTCGAATTCCAGCCCCTTGGCGGCATGCACCGACATCAGCTGCACCGCCTCCTGTCCCTCGCCGGCCTGGTGTTCGCCGGCTTCCAGCGAGGCATGGGCGAGGAAGGAAGCCAGCGCGCCGCCTTCGCCCGCTTCAGTCATCACCACCCCATCGTCGTCGACGAAAGAAGCGGCGGCGTTGATCAGTTCGTCGAGGTTTTCCAGCCGCTCCTGGCCTTCCTTCTCTACCCGGTAATGCTGGGCGAGGCCGGATTTTTCGACGATGTGCTCGACCATTTCCGGCAGTGGCAGGTTCTGCGTTTCCTGGCGCAGGCCCTCGATCAGCCGGATGAAAGCGCCGACCGTCTGGCCGGCCTTACCGGTCAGCGAGGCCGCTGCGTTGTAAAGGCTGGAATTCATCTGGTGCGCGGCGGCCTGCAGGTTTTCCAGCGAACGGGCGCCGATGCCGCGCGTCGGAAAATTGACGACGCGCAGGAAAGCCGTGTCGTCGTCCGGGTTACCGAGCAGGCGCAGGTAGGCCAGCGCGTGCTTGATTTCCTGGCGCTCGAAGAAGCGCAGTCCGCCGTAAACTTTGTATGGCACGCCCTTGGCGAACAATTCGTGCTCCAGCACGCGCGACTGGGCGTTGGAACGGTAGAGGATGGCGCACTGGGTCGGTGCGACGCCTTCGCGCACCAGTTCGCGGATCTCGTCGATGACAAAACGCGCCTCGTCGAGGTCGGAATAGCCTTCGAAGGCGCGGATCGGCTCGCCGTCGCCGGCATCGGTCCACAGGTTCTTGCCGAGCCGCTCGCGGTTGTTCTTGATCAGCGCGTTGGCGGCGGCCAGGATGTTGCCGTGCGAGCGGTAGTTCTGCTCCAGGCGGATGACGTTGGCACCAGCGTAGTCGCGCTCGAAGTCGCGCATGTTGCCGACTTCGGCGCCGCGGAAGGCGTAGATGCTCTGGTCGTCGTCGCCGACCGCGAAGACCTTGGCGCCACCACCGGCCAGCAATTGCAGCCAGGCGTACTGCAACTTGTTGGTATCCTGGAACTCGTCAACCAGGATGTAGCGGAAGCGCTGCTGGTAGTGCTGGCGGAGCGGCTCGTTGCGCTGCAGCAACTCATGGCAGCGCAGCAGCAGTTCGGCGAAATCGACGACGCCCTCGCGGTTGCACTGGTTTTCATATTCGGCGTAGAGCTCGACGCGCTTTTGCGTGTAGTTGTCGTAGGCCTCGGCGTGCGCGGCACGGACGCCCTGCTCCTTGTGCGCGTTGATGAAGTGGCATAGCTCGCGCGGCGGGTATTTCTCGTCGTCGATATTCAGGTTCTTCAGCAGACGCTTGACCATCGCCAGCTGGTCGGCGGAATCGAGGATCTGGAAGGTCTGCGGCAGCACGGCCTCGCGGAAATGCGCCCGCAGCAGGCGATTGCACAGGCCGTGGAAAGTACCGATCCACATGCCCCGCGTGTTGATCGGCACCAGCGCCGAGAGACGGGCCGTCATCTCCTTGGCTGCCTTGTTGGTGAAGGTCACCGCCAGCACGCCGTGCGGCCCTACCTGGCCGGTCGACATCAGCCAGGCGATGCGCGTGGTCAGCACGCGGGTCTTGCCGCTGCCCGCCCCGGCAAGGATCAGCGCATGCACCGGCGGCAGCGTAACCGCCTGTAATTGCGGGGAATTCAGGTTTGCCAGGAGGTCAGACATCGTTCGATTTTCATCCGGAAATCAGGTGCATTCGGTACGCCGCGATCCATTCCGGAACATTGGCCAGACCAATTTGTTGCAATAGTGCGACGTCGCAGGCCAATTAGTAGCATTAACCTACTCGCGCTGCAGATCCGAACAGTATACTGAAGCCGTTATATTGCAGTGCACAAAATCGGTTCCCCACAAGGTAGCCGATTTAACAAGCGGCTACCGCCGCGATGTGAAAGGAGCAACAGCATGAAAATCAAAGCACCGAAAATTCTCCCCTGGATCGCCAGGAAGGCCGGCATCAGCGATGAACTCGCCCTGAAACTCTGGCGCCGGGCGATTTCCGAAGCCGAATACATAACGGGCAAGGCTGAAGGTTCCGAGTACTGGGGTCTGGCCGTCAAGCGCTTCCTCGACATCGTCGAGGACGAAATCGGCGAAACACCGCAATACGGGCTGATACCCGCTCCGAAGGTGTCGTGGATGTGGCGCCACCAATCGCGGATGTCGCTGCTCTCCATGATGGCTGCGGAGAATACCTATCGTTTCTGGCAGAACACGTGGGGAAACCTCTGCTTGCCAAAAAAAGCAGCCTGACCGAGCGCCGCTGACGCTGACCAGCGTCGGGGCAGGTGCGTGCAGGCCCCCGCCGGACATTCTGCGAAGGGGCGTGGTCGCTTGCGGTCGACCCCGCAAAAATGCCCAAAACGGGCACTATTTCAGGCTTCCCATCCTCGGGCGAGCGGGGCTGCTAAACTGCCAGCCATGCACGACGACCTCAGCGACGAACGCCTGATGCTTGCCTATCGCGATGGCGATACGGCGTCATTCGAGGCGCTCTACGCCCGTTACCGCAGCAGACTCTACCGCCACCTGGCGCATCAGTGCGGCGACGCGCGACTGGCCGAGGAGTTCTATCAGGACATCTGGCTGAAAGTCATCAACGCCCGCGCCGATTACGAGCCGCTGGCGAAATTTTCGACCTGGCTCTACCGCATCGCCCACCATCGCCTGATCGACCACTACCGGCAGCATGCGCGCAACGGCGCCGATCTGTTCGACGGCGGCATCGACCCGGATGAACTGCCGGCGGCCGACAGTGCCAATCCGGCGCGCCAGTTCGAACGCAGTGACTTGGCCAGTCGCCTGACGCTGGCGCTGGAAGCGTTGCCGGCGCCGCAGCGTGAAGCTTTCCTGCTGGCCGAGGAAGGCGGACTGAGCCTGGAAGATATCGCCGCTGCCACCGCGACCGGGCGCGAAACGGTCAAGAGCCGCCTGCGTTACGCCGTCGGCAAGTTGCGCCACTCACTGCAGGATCTGCTATGAACGACACCCCCGACGATCCCCGCGACCCGAAGCTGTCCCGCCTCTACCGCAAGGCGAGTCAGGGCGAACCGCCACCGGCGCTGGATGCTGCGATCCTGGCCGCCGCGCGGACTGCCGCCGCACCGCAACGGCCGCCCCGCCCGTGGTGGCGCCGGCTGCAGGCGCCGTTCGCGCTGGCCGCGAGCGTCGTTCTCGCTGTCATCCTGACCGTGACCATGGAGCGCAACCCACCCGCCGAATTCGACTCGCCGGCATCCGCGCCGGGGAAAGAGCGCCCCGCCGCCGAGCAGAAGGCGCCGGCCGGCCCCGACGTCGGATCGTCCGCCCTGCCTGGCACACCTTCCGCCATCGCCCCCGAACGCAAGGATGCGCCGCGCCGCGCCGAGGTGAAACAAGAGATGCCGACCGACGCGCGGAAGAGCCTTGCATCGCCCCCATCGCCCGCAGGCTCGGGCGCGCCCGAGAGCGCCGCCGCCAAAGGACTGCCGGCCCCGGCTGCCGACCTTGCGAACGAGAGCTTGGCCGGAAGCGAGCGCCGCAAGTCTCTCGCCGCACCAGCCGCCGCCCCGGCGCCGCAAGCAAGCCACGAAAGCGCCGCGCCAGTAGCGCAAAAGCACCCCGAAATCTGGCTCGAGGAAATCCGCAGCCTGCGCCGGCAGGGCCGCTCCGAAGAAGCCGAACGCAGCCTGCGCGAATTCCGCGCCGCCTATCCCGACTACCGCTTGCCGGAAGATTTGCGCTAAGCCCCCGTGCTGCGCGCATCAACATCCTGTTCGCCCTGACCGACAAGGTACTCGGCTGCACCAGCGCGGGTTGCGAAAACTATCGCAACATGCTGCTCAGCCGCTACCCGTAGCGCGGATCAGTTCGCCAGCTGCCCGCGCAGCTGGTGGCTGATGGCGTCGACAACGAGCACCAGCAGCAGCATGGCGATCAGTACCGTCGCCGCCTCGGCCTGCTGGAAGATCGACAGATGGAAGTCGAGCATCTGGCCGAGGCCGCCGGCGCCCACGAAACCGAGCACGGCCGCCATGCGAATGTTCATCTCCAGGCGATAGAGGCCGTAGGCGATGAATTGTGGCCAGACCAAAGGCAACGTGCCGTAAAGAAAGGCCGGCGCACTGCCGGAGCCGGCCTCGCGCAGGGCCGTTTCGGCGGCCGGCGGCGCGTTCTCGATGGCCTCGGCGAACAGGCGACCGAGGACGCCGGTGGTGTGCAGGGCCAGGGCCAGCGTACCGGCGAACGGGCCGAGGCCAGCGGCGAGCACCATCAGGGTGGCCCACACCAGTTCCGGCACGCTGCGCAGCACGTTGAGCGCGAAACGCGCCACCTGGCGCAATGCGCCGCCGGCCCTGCCGGCTGCCGG